>JAGXNV010000042.1 GCA_019894795.1 Candidatus Heimdallarchaeota archaeon
ATCTAGAGACGTTTTCGGAAAAATGATGCTAAGATGCCACTATTTATTCCCATAATGCCTTTCCTTTAGACTAATGTTTTTAAGCATGATTCAGTTTACAATGTTGGAGCTAATGGTAAACCACACTAATAGTGACATTCAACCAATCGTTAAAAGACTTCTTGAGGAAGCTTGGCAAGTTAAAGAAAATGAGAAAATACTCATTATTAGCGATTACCCTACTTCTGAAGATTTTGCTAATCAATCAACAGAATTGATTGAAAAAATGATAGAGAGGAATCTATTAGCAAAAAGCTTCTATGAAATAATTAGAGATCTTATACCTAATGAAGCTGAATTATATTACATGAAACCAACTTTTGAACATTATAAAAATCCAGCTGATGAGTTACTAAAAAATAAAATACATTCTTCAGATATAGTTTTCAGTTTGACTGAATATTCTTTAACAGATACACCTATAGTAACCGATCCATTAAACGAGAAGAAGCTTAGACATATCTCTGCTCCATTAATCCCTGCTGAGGTTTTTTATCCTGGTGGTCCATGTGATGTTGATTTCTTACACATGGAAAAATTAACTACAAAAGTGTTCAATTTTCTACAAAGAGCAAAATCTATAGAGATAAGCGATATTTCAGGGAGTAATCTATCCATAGAATTCAATAAACCTATGGATTGGATATATGAATGTGGATTTTGTACAGAGAGCGGAATGTTTTCAAATCTCCCAGCAGGAGAAGTTACTCTTGAATTGCCTTATAATCAAACCGATTGTGTAGTTTCTGGTAAACTCAACATCTTTCCAGGTTGGCAAGAAGATTTAACACGACCTCTCAAACTAACAATACAGAATAGTAGATTAGTAGATTCTACTGGTGGCGGGAAAGTTGGTGCTTACATTGCTGAATTAATTCTAAAAGAAGATGTTCAAGTCACACAGATAGGTATTGGTACAAACCCTAAAGCTATGAACCCCTTTTCACCAACTGTTGCCGATAAGGTCATAGGAATGGCCCATGTACGATTCTCTCCAGATGAGAGAGTCGAACATTATTACATACCTATATCCAGGATGAAAATAGATGGCAAAACGTATCAAAGAAATGAAATATTTGAATGATTATTTATCATATATCTCTGGATTTACTATATTTTCTGGTCTTTCACCGCTTAAAGCCATATGAAGATTTTCAGCTGCCATCATGGCCATTTTAGATCTTGTGTACATACTAGCAGATCCAAGATGAGGAAGTAAAACTACATTGGGAAGGTCAATTAACCCTTTGTGTACTTTAGGTTCATGATAGTAAACATCTAACCCCGCTCCGTCAATTTTACCTGTAACTAAAGCAACAACTAATTCTTCTTCATTAACAATTTTACCTCTTGATGTATTAATCAGATATGCTGAAGGTTTCATGATTTCTAACTCTTTTTTACCGATAAGGTGATGCGTTTCCTTATTATATGGGGTGTGAATTGATACATAATCGGATTCCTTTAGAAGTTCTTCTAGAGAGACTCTTTTCATTCCTAGACTTCTTTCAAGATTCGGATGTGGAGAAGTACTATGATAGATTATATTCATATCAAAACCTGCTGCTCTTCTAGCCACAGCCTGACCAATTCTACCTAATCCTATGATGCCGATTGTTCTTCCAGCAAAATCTCCTCCTAAGTACAACATAGAATCCCAACCTAAGAAGTTCCCCTCTCGTAAATATTTATCAGCTTCAACAATTCTTCTTGAAACGCTAAGTAACAATGCCCAAGTTAAATCTGCTGTTGCGTCAGTTAGAACACCGGGTGTATTGGTGACAGCAATATTGCGTTGACTAGCAGCAGCGACATCTATATTGTCGACACCTACAGCATAGTTCGCTATAGCTTTTATTCCAGTCTCATCCATTACTTCTGCATCAACTTTGTCAGTCAGTAAAGGGAGAAGACCATCGCAGTCCATAGCTCCAGAGATCATCTCTTCTTTCGTTATAGGTCTCTTCTTAGGGAAAATATCAACCTCATAATATTGTAGAAGTATATCAATACCAATCTGAGGAATCTCACGTGTCACAAATATTTTCTTCTGCATGTCTAGAAAAAAAAGATAGAAAAGAAAAAGGTTTGCTTAAAGACTTTTTAAATGAAACCTTCCCTCATCCTTCTAGTTGGTGGAGGTGCTTGCTGAGGCATAGTATTCTGTTTTTCTGCTACCAATGCTAACTGTTCCTTAATCTTTGCAGCTTCATGTAGTAAAGGTTCTGTCCCTATAGATAGTTTGTAGTAATCATTAATCACATTGATAAGAATAACAGCTGCTTCAGGGTCTGGGAAATCTTGAGTAGCAGGTGTCATTAACGTCACTCCAATTATCTCTCTTAGTAAAGCTTCACTCATGAAAGCTCCAGACAAACCTAGTACTACACCATGATCATACAGCTCAACAGAATATTTTTTCAGCTCATCGGCTATTCCTTTCTCAGCAGCAGTAATGACCACAGGCTTTTCTGGTCTTAGATTAACTGGGATGCCATCTAAACATACTATTTGTTGTGCATCAATATGTTCCTCGATGAAATTAATTATGCCTTCTGCAACAACTAAATATGCTTCATGAGGTATAGGATAATCTATAGTGATCAGAAGCAAAGTTCCTTCCTCATTCGCATAAATCAAGTAAGGATGCTTAAGGACATTATCGATGAATATTGTCACGGGGCTTAAAACACTAGATTTGAAAAAACCTATTTCTTTCAATCCTAATGATTCTATCATCTGTCGGGCAATAATCGGTCCTACGATTCCTGGACTAGGATATGTCACAAAAACTATAGGTTTATTGAACTCAATTTCCTTTGTTTGTACAACTAAGAAATCATCTTTGTGTAAACAGATACTTTGTTCATACTTTTTCATATTATTCACTGACATTAAATACTACAATTAAGCAAAAAAAGCTTTCTCTCTAACAACTATTTAGTTTCAATTACATCTACTTTTTCAGATGGTTCTTCTTGGTTCTTATTATTGAATTCTGCAAATTGTTCCTTAACCTTCCATTCAACTATGATTATACCACAAATGATCAGCACGCCTCCAATCCCAAAGATGTATGTTATTGATTCATTAAGGAAAATAAAAGATAACAATACAGAAGTCATTGGAACAAAGCTTTGAATAATACCTGTTTTTGTTGTAGGTAGGACCTTCAACAGTGATAACCAATAGCTATAAGCTAGTGATGTTGATAACACCGCGATTACTATTACAAGGATTACTCCAAGAATATCAAGTGTCATGGTCACATAAGGTGGGATTACGAAAGCAAAAAACACAAGATACAACGACCCTATGAGAAGTGAAATAAATGTCACTAAGATAGGATTTTCATCTGCAAAAAACTTCTTCAAAAACACTGTATATAATGCCCAAAAGAAACCCGAACCAAAAGCAAGTAAATTCCCAATAATTGTATTAAGTGAAAGATCTGCTAAAGCTAATAGATTATTGTCAAAAATCACTAAAAACAAACCTATCGTTGAGACAACAATTCCTATGATATAATTTTTCTTCATTTTCTCTTTAAGAAAAATTATTGCAAAAATAGGAATCAAAATTATATTTGAATTGAGAAGAAACGAAGCTGAAGAGGCTGAAGTATTCTCTACAGCAAGAAAGAGTAGAACTGGCATAAATGCAGACATTACAGAAACAAGGATGTATTTTGGCCATTTACTTTTCAAAGAATAAATTATCTCGCTATTTTTTACTTTTTGCTGGAAAATCAAAATGAAGTATAGAACAATAGCTGCTATGAAGTATCTGAAAAAAGCTAGTTGATAAGGTGATAGTTGTCTGTTATAATCTATCAAATACTCCCCAATTACAGGAGTTAAAGCCCATCCTATTACAACTACAGAACCTTTAAGTAATATAGATAAGCTCTTTTTCACATTATAATTTTATGCAAACCATATTAAATTATTTCTGTGGAAGGTAAGTATTCTTTTGTCATGAAAACAAAATAGCTTTTTAATGAAGTTTCAACAACTAGGTAGTGTGAAAATCAAAATTATTACTGATTCAACATGTAATCTTTCCCCAGAACAAGTGAAAAAGTATGACATAGAAGTTATTCCTTGTTATACTGTAATTGATGGCAATGATATTCTAGATGATGGCTCTATTCCCCAATCAGAATTCTATGACATGATAGATAATTCCAAGAAATCTCAAACAAGTTTACCAACCCCAAGTAGCATCTGGAAAGCAATAGAAAAACATCAGGATTATGATCATCTTATAATGATACATGTAGGTGAAAAACTTTCTGGGACTATAAATGCAATAAGAAGTGTGATTAAACAATTCAAAAGAAAAAACCCCGAATGTCCTGGAATAACCGTATATGATTCTAATGGTGTTTCATTAGTTGCAGGGTATTTGGTTATGATTGCTAAACAATTGGTAGATCAAGGAGTAGAAGTAGACTTAATTATCAAAGAATTAGATGAGAATAGAGATAATGACATCAAAGTATTTCTGACAGTTTCGGATTTAAAAAAACTATTTGAAGGTGGAAGGATCGGTAGAGCAACATATATGTTAGGCGATCTGCTACATGCTTATCCAGTATTATCCCTTGTAGATGGTACACTTGTTCCTGTTGGAAGAGAGATAGGATTTGAGCGAACAATTGGCAAGATTATTCGATTGATTCAAGAATTCTATAATGAAGGTGATGAAATTCACATTAGTTTCGCTCAAACCAGACCAAATGAGAGAAATGAACATTTCAGAAACAAGATAGTACATATGGAGAAATTAAGAATCACAAAAATTGAAGACTTTCTAATCGGAAATATAATCGCTTGTCACACTGGAACTCAAGTTTTTGGCCTAGTTATTGCTAGAAATTTTAGAGACGACTAATCATCATCGTCGTCATAAGGTTTTACTAGATTAGGGTCTTGAATATCAGGTGGTACATAAGCATATCTTGATCCTTCAAACCTCCAATCTACCTGAGCTGATAATTTTAATTTTTCATTAGTTTCTTTCTGAGAAATTTTATGGTTATAGTATCCTGTTCCTCTTGCTCTCTTTTTCGAGCTTGCTCGAACAAACACTAATGCTGCTAATGCAACAACAAATGTGACTATAATAACGATTTCAAGAATACTTAGCCCACTTTCGATATATGAGAAGTAGATAGTAAATGAATGAGGTTGTAAATCTAAAGATGTAATCGACATAAATTTTGTTTCACTTTTAATCTCAACTTCTTCTGTTGATTGAGATGTTGCTGTGAAAGAATGTGTGTTCTCTTGCCAATCATGAGTACTATCTGGATATATAGACGACAATGTTACACCAATTTTTCCGCCATCATCATACACAGATATCTGAGAATTATACTTTCCTAGGTTAAGACTATCAATATCTATAGTCAGCCATCCAGTTGAATCTACAGCTCCTGACCAACATCTGTAGTTCATGTTTTCTATTTGATACCCACTTTCTTCATGAGATTTCAGTACATACCTAATTATCTCAACGTGAACATCAATTGCTATCTCCTCCAAATTTGTGATTCTCAAATAATAATCTTCAGTACCAAGAAAATTAATATGATTCTCTCCTGAGGCATTGAATCGAGTAATTATCTGGGTATAATTTTTATCAAGCAGAAAAATGTTGAAACTTTCATTGCTGTTTGCATTTTCTACATCAATAGAAAATAAGGCTGGTACACCACTATTTAGTTCATAGTATATTGCATCTTTTGCAGGAATTAGCACATCGAAATCAGAGAATATCACTTCAAAAGGTTGATTAGCTATAGTTGCTGGAACGAAAAATAGCACAAAAGACAGTAGAATACAAAGTTTCTTCATGAGTACTTAATAAGCTGTTAAGCAGTTATTTAAACTCTAGTAAAAAACATTCTTATTTTTTCTTTTAGATTCTTTATGGATGTGTGTCGCTCAAAATTAAACTCTCGAGTATACTTAGTTCCTCTAGGATCCAAGAGAATATGAACGGCTTTGTCACCTTTATTTCTAATAGCTCGTCCAAAACTCTGAGATAATCGTTGTAACATAGGTATAATAAGAGAAAAATCTCTGGCAAGTTTAGGATCAAATTGATTAGCCAAATCTTCATAGATAATTCTATTTTCCTCTGAAGGAGGGGGAAAAGGGAGAGCAGTAATTATAATACCTTTGATCAGACTTTTACCAGCAGCTGTAAACTCTATACCTTCAGCAATTTTCCCGCCTGTAACACAGATAATCAGTTTTTTTTCTTCTGAGCTTACTATGATAGCTTGTAGCGTTGTAATATCTTGACCAGGTGACTCTACGATGTCAGGAGAGAGAACATCTGTCTCAAGTAGTTTCTCTATATAACTGTAACTTGGAACAAAAACAAGAGTATGGCCTGGTATTTCGTCGAAAAGATTTCTGATTGTACTACTTACGAGTATATAGTAGTCAGGTGTTCTATTGTCAAACTTTGCGTTTAATTTTTGGTTAACTACAACAAAGTATCTACTCTGAATTTCTTCCTTTGGGGGTAGAACTCTTAATCTTCTTGATTTAGGTAATTGGAAAATTCTTTGATAAGATCTTACTGGTTCAAAACTTCCAGACATCAAGGTTAGTCTTTTTGCATTACTAATATTCTCGAGAATTTCAGACGAACGAGTATTTACTATTGACAGTTTTTTACCATCAGAAATCAATTTTCTATTCTGTGCAGATTTGAGAAAATGATATGCTAAATAAGCGTTAAATGCCATAGATTTTTTGTATACTATTTGAGATTGCAGTAAACTGAAAAGATCTTCTTCTAATCTTTTTATTTCAAGTTCATTAAAACTGCTCTCCATAACTTGTTTACTTTCAAATAATTCTAAGAGATTGGAAAATGCTTTGTTAGGTAATTCTTCCAGTGCATTTTCTATGGAGGTTCTACTAATTTCTTGATTTATAGGTTTGTAAAGGTTATGAGCTTCATCAACTAAAGCTAGAATCTTAGGAATCGTTGTATCTATGCTGTAAAAAAGTCTGGCAAATAGAGCTTGATTCTCTAGAAATGGATAAGATGTAATTATAACATCAGCTTTTTGCATTAAGTAATAGGAATAGAAATAAGGACAATAATTTTTGGTGTTCAAGTTTGAGTAAAGATCTTCTCTGGAGATAACATGAGAAAAAGAATGGTATAATTCTCTAACAGAATTGAGTAAATCTTCTCGTTTAACTCTTTGCGTTTTTGCCTTTAAAGGACATCTGGTTAGGTTACAGATGTGTGTATACATTTCTCCTGGATACTCCTTCTTAGCTTTTAAGCAGAGCTCATTTTTCCCAAGAAAGGGTAGGAATACTGGGAAATTACTGAAGTGGTCTTCAAGAATATTCCAATGTCTAACAATCTGTTTGTGTATGCTAGACAACTCTCTAAGAAAGACATTTATCTGAGCTTTAGTTCTTACGAATACAACAATTCTCTCTGTAGGTTTTTTGATAGCTAAATAGGCAGTCATAACTGCTGCAGTTTTTCCAACGCCTGTGTGAGAACTGACAAGTAAAGGATTGGAAGATGAAATTATTGAACGGATTATTTTTTCTTGTGGTACTTTCATCTGTGGGTAAGGAAATAAGATTTTGGCTATTTCCCAATCTTTTGTCTCTTTATCAGTAAGTTGATACAAGTTCCTTCCTTCCTTTTATGTTGTTAAAAAAGATTATTGCTTTTTCTTCTGAGAAGATACCCTTCAATAGATTTTGAGTTGATAAATCAGGTTTAAGCTGATCAATTTCTGGATTTTCTTTGATAATTAATTTAGCCTCTTCAATAGAACATTTAGTTAGAAACTGGATATATTTGAGTTCTTCCAAGTTATATTTCAGTTCATCTCTTGTTTCTATTTTCTCTTTCCTGTTTTGTGCTAATGCACTGACTACATTTACCATTGCTCTTGTTCTAACGTCCATCTTTTTGTCCATATTTTTCTTGAAAATTTGTTGTTGGTTTTGTATTAACACTTGATGAATTCGAGGGTCATCTATCTTGCTTTTAAAATTCTTCTCTCGATTTCTAAAATTATGATACACTCTCTCTTCATTAGATCTATGTGTAAGTAGTAAGTAAACTTCTCCATCAATACTTGTTCTTTCAACAAATGTTGAATATTTTGATGGATTATTGAAGAAGATTAAAGCATCTGATTGAATGTTCAGGACCTTACTTGAGATAAGAACTTGAATCTTACCATTTTTGAAATCATCAATCAGCTGTTCTTTTTCCTTCTTTCTACTTGAAGATATTATCTTGCTTCTCATCCCAATTTCATCGAAATAGGCTGGTAGACTAGCTAAAACAGATTTATTTGAAGCAATAATCTGGAATTTAGTGAAATTCCTTTTCAGCTTTAATTGCTGGACTAACTGTTTTATCCTAGCAAACTTTGGATGGTTAGTCTTTTCGCCTATTCTTTTGAGTTCTTCTAGAAGTTCATTGAAAATTGGTGTTCTAACGAAATTTACGTGTAGATTTTTGATATATTCTGCTTCTTCTGACTTGACTACTCTAGACTGTAGATTTTCCATGTAGCGTATAGCTGCTTTTGTACCAGAAATCTCTGTAAAATCTTTTAATACCTGGAAATTGATTAATTCAATCGTTTTGCGAATGATTATTTGTTGTTCATCTTGTTCGAATCTTGAACGGACATCAGAAATAAATTGCGGAAAATTCTTTCTAACAGTTTCAGGTTTGATTATACTTTTGCTCCTAAGAAAAACCGCATATTCTCTAATATAACGATTAATTTCAAAACAGAAGTCGTAAATTGGTTTATTAAGAGGGACTATAATTATCTGTTCCTTTGTTTTTGTATTTTCATAAGCAGCACGTGAGCTAAAATTCTCATAAATCTCTATTTTCATAATTACGAGGTTCTTGCAAATCTCAACTATTTCTTCAACCTTGTTAAGATTATGAGAAGTATATCCTATCGTTCTTACCATAAGATTATTCTGATGAAAGATTTCTAATAGCTTAACAATTGCATGTTTTCCCTTGGCTAAATGAGCTTGATCGAAGATGAGTAAGCTAAATTGTTTAGGAGAGATAAAATTACGGAAAATATCATTCCGAAGAAGGTGAGGGGTGATGATTACGATGCTATCTTTAGTATACTTTTCTTTGCGAATATCATCAGAATCTGAAGAATCAACTGTAGATATAAGACAACTTTCTTCCTTATCTGAAATGAGTTTTGAATAATACTCGCTGAAGATATCAGTATCCGGTAAAATAATCCCTATCTTCAACTCAGAGTGATTTTTCAAGAAATACTTGATTAAAATTGACGAAATATTGGTTCTATCATAAGATGGCGTAAGGAATAATAGAGTGTTTTCCTTTGAAGCAACTCCCAGCACGATCTGGCTGAATGTATCTCCTTTGTCCTTCATCTTACCCACACAAGATATCTCATCAAACTCAATTTCAGATGAAATTGGTTACACAAAGATCTTTTACCTATTATTCTGAAATCGGTTTATAAACCATGAACAATTTTTCAAAATAGGATAAATGAAAAATAAAATAGAAAAAAGAAGATGATAACCCTAAACAAACAATTTGTTTACTTATCTAGTCATCATTTTTTCTTTTGAATTTTTGTTTAATAGTTAATAGTGGAATTACAACACACAGACCTATAATCAATAGACCAGTGATAGGATTGAATTCTTGTATCACTACTTCAATTGCGACTATTACACAGTCTGAAAATGAATTACCAGCAAGATCTGAGACTACTATTGTGTAGTTATACGTTCCTATCCCTAGTCCATCGAGTGATACAGATACATTATCTCCTGAGCTCCACACATCAGAATGAAGTTCTGCTCCATTAAGATAAATGATGTAGGTATTAGGATGTAGATCAGATAGCGTCCAATTAATAGTGTTACCTATTGTTCCGAAATCAAAGGATGCGTCTTCAGGTTGTGTGATATCTGGATTAGTTGTGTCTATAGTGAAAATACATACATCACTCCACCCACTCCAATTATCCAGACCATCAGCAGCCCTTACACGCCAGTAATAAGTTCCATCTATCAAAGCTGAGTCGAGGTCATAAAAATTATCAAATACAACAATATCTACAATGAGTGTGTCAAAAGAATCTGTCAGTGCTATTTGGAACTGATATGATTCCGCTGTTGGGATAATAATAACTTCTAATAAAGGTTCATTATCGTTTGTGATAGTTTCATTGGCGGGGATAATTAGAGAAGGTTGATTTGGACTAGTAGTATCTATGGTGAATGACCATGTTTCACTCCAGTCACTCCAATTGCTCAAACTATCAGCAGCTCGTGCACGCCAATAATATGTTCCGTCGATTAAAGCAGATACTGCGTCATAATAATTAGCAGGTACTACAATATCGATTATGAGTGTGTCAAAAGAATCTGTCAGTGCTATTTGGAACTGATATGTAACTGCTGTCGAGACAATACTAGCTATTAACTGTGGTAAATTGTCATTTGAAAGCGTTCCATTGGCAGGACTACTTAATGATGGTTGATCTGGGCCTGTAGCGTCTACTGTGAATGACCATGTTTCACTCCAGTCACTCCAATTGTCCACCGAGTCTTTAGCTCGCACTTTCCAATAGTAGGATCCATCAGTTAACATAGTATCTATATTAAACATTACATCATTTGTAAAAGCAACTACAAATGGTGAGGAGAACGCATCATTTATATCAACTAGAATTTGATATTCTATAGCATCTGTTGATGCATACCATTCTAAGAGAGGGGTTGAATCGCTAATCACATTACCATTCATAGGATGATATAACAAAACTTGATCAGGTCCAATAGTATCAACAGTAAAATGCCATATACCACTCCAGGTTCCGACATTACCTGCTTGGTCTATTGCTCTTACGCGCCAATAATATGTTCCGTCAGCTAAAGTTACTGATGTATAAAAAGTGGCTGTAGATGTCTGGTCGACTATAAGTGAACTAAAGTCTGGATCATTGTCTACTTGTAACTGATAATTGTATCCTCCAGTAGCTGTTGTCCAGTCCAAATATGGAGTAGAGTCATTAGTTGATACACCATTAGTTGGAGTGATTAGAGTTGGTGTACTTGGTGGTAAAGTGTCTACTGTAAAGTGCCATATACTACTCCATGCTCCGACGTTTCCTGCTTGGTCTATTGCTCTTACGCGCCAATAATATGTTCCGTCCCCTAAGACAGTTGGCGTATAAGCAGTAACACTAAACGTCTGGTCAACTATAGGCGAACTAAAGTCTCCATTATTATCTACCTGTAACTGATAATTGTATCCTCCAGTAGCCGTTGTCCAGTCCAAATAAGGAGTGTTGTCATTGATAGATACATCATTAATTGGAGTAATTAGAGCTGGTGTGCTGGGAGGTAATGTGTCAATAGTAAAATACCAAATACTACTCCAAGCTCCGATGTTACCTGCTAGGTCTATTGCTCTTACACGCCAATAATATGTTCCGTCAGCTAAGACAGTGGGTGTATAAGCTGTAGCTGTAGAAGTATAATCACGTACTGGGGCAGTAAACATAGGTGTTGTATCTATTTGGATCTGATATTGATAACCTCCTGTAACAGAATTCCAGTCCATGAAAGGAGTGTTGTCGTTTATGTATTGATTTATGGTTGGAGTGATTAAAATAGGTGGACCTGGTGGAACAGTATCGATTGTAAAATGCCAAGCTGAGCACCAAGGTCCCCAATTACCTATTGAGTCTCTCGCTCTTACACGCCAATAATATGTTCCGTCTCCTAAGGTAGAGGGGGTATAATATGTCAGGGCAGTGGTATAGTCACGAGTAGGCGAACTAAAGTCTCCATTATTGTCTATTTGGATTTGATAAAGAACACCTAATGTAGCTGGATTCCAATCCATGAACGGGGTGTTATCGGTAATTAGAGCACCATTACTAGGTGTAATTAGAATTGGTGCTGGTGGTACCTCTTTATTAATTCTGAGTTGCCATGTTGCACTCCATGGACCATCATTACCCGCCTGGTCTGATGCTCGCACACGCCAATAATAATAGCCATTTAATAGATTTAATCCTGATGTATACGAAGTTCCTGAGGTGGTGACAATAATTCCGGGTGAGCTGAAATCTGGTGTATTATCAACTTCTAGTCGATACCTCCAAGCACCTGTTGCAATATTCCAATCAAAGTAAGGTGTATAATCACTTGTGACGGCTCCATTCGATGGTGAAACTAAAGTAACGCTACCAGGCAGTACGGTGTCCACAATGAATTCCCAAACAGCACTCCAAGGACCATTACCATAACTATTGAAACCTCTGACTCTATAAAAATAGTATCCGTCATTTAGATGAGACGAAGTGAAATAAGTGTTTGGTGTGTTAGTATTAACTTGTGGAAAAAGGAATAGTGAATTACTAGACACTTGTACTTGATATGAAGTAGCTCGTGCCACAGAATTCCAATCTAGGTAAGGTGTATCATCATTAGTATAGAACCCATTTGTGGGAGAAACTAGTATTGGTGCTTCCGTTGGGGTTGTATCCACAACAAATGACCATGCTGAACAAAACGAATCCCAGATTTTTGTGAAGAAATCTTGTTCTCGTACTCTCCAATAATAAGTGCCACCAGCTAAAGCTGAGGAAACAGTGTAAAAAGTATCATAACCAGTTAATTGATCAATTACAGGTGAACTGAAATCTGCATTATTATCTAATTCAATATTAAAATTCATATATGTTCCTGATGAGGTCCAATCCATGTAGGGCGTAGTATCGGTTATCGTTGCACCATTCGAAGGTGACACTAAAGTCGGTATATCATCTAGTGTAATCGGATCAACACTAGGTTGTTGAATACCTTTGATAGCACCTTGTTCTTCAGGTTCTGTAGAAAGTTTGGTTAAATCGTTAATGTCTGAATCAATCTCTTCTTGTTGAATAATGATTGATTGATCATTTCTTCCCTGCTCAATATATTCTTGAATCAGTTCTTGAATATTGCTTAGCTGGTTAGTCTCAGTAGTTTCAGTCAAACTACTCATTGTTACACTGGAAACTGTTTGTACTGCAAAAGTACTGATTAATAACAAAGTGATAAGTGCGGTTTTGTTGAAAAATCTATTTTTTCCAATGTTACTCCATCCTTGGCAAATTTTTTTTATCAAAATTGAAACCTTCATTAATTAGGATTTTAGTTGGTTCGCAGAATTATGGAATGCAGTACGTTTTAAACCTTTACATTTCCTTTTAAACAAGAGTTTTAACCAGTAAAAATGTCTTCTACGATATGTCAGCCTATATTATCCTGAAATCTGTATCATGGGGTGTGCAATGTTATAAACACATGTAACTTTTTTGTTAATTGAAACGTTTCGTAATTATATTTTACATCCCACATAATTCTTCCATGAAATATTTACGAATATTTATTATAGAGTATAATATCTTTCATCTCTATGAAAAAGAAAAAGCTATTCTCTACTAAAGTGAGAAAACCATCTCAAACTCTTCTTATCAATTTAATTATAGGAACTCTATTCTCTATTGCTATGGGGGTTTTTGTTTGGTTCATGGGTCAAGATATTGCTGGAGATAGTTATCTTATTGTGCTTCTCGTATTGGGTATTGGAATGGGTATAGTACTAATTCCGTTATTTATTGTGTACATATTTTTGCGAAAGAAAGAAAAGTCACAAGAAAAAGATGTCAACCCTGATACTTGTCAAGCAACAGAAGAAGAACCCTCGATAGATCAAGCAATTTCAGCATTGTCAAAATCTTTTGGTATTCCTTCTTCTCCAAAAATGGACCCAGCAGAAAGAGCTTGTGAGTACTGTGGGTATGAGCCCGTTACTGAAGGAAAAACATGTGAAAAATGTGGAAAATATGCTATAATAAGATATAAGACTAAATAAATTCACTAGTTGTCTTTCATTCTAATTAAACCACATTCGGGGCATTGAAATTTGGTTTTTTTATGAAACCCCCCTTTTCGTTTTACTGTTTTCATAGATACTTTTTTCTTCTGAACATTACGACAACGAGGACACAACATATGGATGATACAAAATAACGAAATAAAAAGTAAATGAAATAGGAAAAAAGAGAAATTTAATTATTCATCATTTATTAGAAAATTATTTACTCCATCATAATTTGTTGCTTTGCTACGATACAAAAATTCTGCATTAAACCCTTCATGAGGTGCAGCGATATCCATCAAGAATGTTTGATCATTAACAAAAACTTTCTGAATAGTTGGGTTGCGAAGTAATTTTTTAGCTTTTCTTGGGTGATCTGTAAGGAACCCTACAGATAAAGAATTTTCTAAAAGTTCCTCAAGATAGTAATCGTTTGGTTTTGTTATTGTCCCGAAAGCGAATGGATATTCATCTGTTCTCATCTGATGTTCTTCATCTAATTCAAGTAAAGTTGGCATTAGATAAGCTAAATCATCTTTTATTACTAGAAAGTCATCAGTATCTCTGTATTTTCCTGTGACATTGTGAACATTACCTCCCATCCGACTTTTAATAAATTTATTAAGTTCTCTTGCAGCGTCAGGGTTCATAGCGGGAATCTCTGCTCGTGGATTCATTGGATCTATAGGTTCAGCAGACGCTAATTTCTGAGCTAAATTATCTCGAAATTCTTCATAACCATCATCACCATTAAAAATAACTCCGCTAGTATTGATACATCCTCTACCTCCATCAAGAGAGATACTTCTATAAGCTATTTCTTGAGAAAGCTCTTGTAGAGTAGGAGACATGTTCTCAATATCGATAAGGACTTTGCTCTTGCCTGGGCCATATGTCTTGATATTCTCATTGTGTTCATAAGCTTTTAAGATCCATTCTGAGCCAAAAATCATTCCAAGATCACTTTTCCTGACAATAGTGTCAACTACAGAGTGATCAGTAACAAAGTGAAAGAGCGATTCAGGTGGTAGCCCAGCTTCCCACAAACTTTTACATATACGAAATGAAGTAAAGGGTTCGCTAGATGATGCACGTAATATTGCAGGCATCTTGAATAGAGGCATAAGAGCACCTAAAAGTGAGACACCTGGATGATTACCCGGTAACGCAACACCAACATTTCTTCCTCTCGGACTCCAACCGAAACGTGTATTTCCTCTTACTCCAAAATTAGTGTCATAAATGTCTAGATTTCCTGTTGGGCTATTCGCTTTTAGAACCCTTTTTAATTCTCTTTTCTTAAATATGTTAGGGATCATGTTCAAAGCGTTGTTCACATAGGTGATGGGCATTCCAGTTGAGCGTGTGATTAGTTCTGCAAAATCATCCAGTGAGGTCGAGATGTTATTAATTAACATATCCTGGGTGAAGATTCTTCCAGCTTCAACATAGATATCTATAATTTCATCTATGTTTAAATCTTGTAATAGTGAAAAACCTACTTTTTTGTTTAACGGTATTGCCATCTGTATGTGAATTTCAGGTGCCAAAGCAACGTCTAACAGTTTTTCCCCTTTTGTAC
>JAGXNV010000043.1 GCA_019894795.1 Candidatus Heimdallarchaeota archaeon
TTTGGAACAACTGTATATTTTACTAAGAAAAGAAAAGAAAAAGAAGGATGAAGCTATTTACTGAGATGAGTTATATGGAAGACCTCATCTTTGGCTAACGTTATCAAACATTCAAATGATATGTAGAGATTGTCTTTAAACTAGATTAGGTAGATATGTAAGGCGAATTTCTATTTTTGTCGTCTTTTTTTACATCCTTTATATAGCATTTTACTGAGATATAGGGTGGAGATGAAACTGACATGGCATCGTCTACATCCACAAAAACATCAATAATAAACAAAACTGATCAGACAGATTTCCTTATGGAATGTGTCGATATAGCAATTGGGGAAGAAACAGGTTCTCCATATATGATAAAGTTAGCACAGGAAAGGGGAATAAACAAAGGAGACGTCAACAATTGGGTTGACTTAGCTGAACACTATGGTTCCACTGACCCGAATATTTTCCGAGAACACTCGGTTAACTACACTACTACAAAATGGGCTCATCAATGGTATGCTCGCACTCCAGGTGCAGAATTGCAAGTAGCAGAAACAGGAGGTACAACTGGAGCGCCAAAGAAGAACATTTTAGCGGCTAATACAACAAGAATAGACTTTGAAAGTATGGATTATTTTGACCTCGAAACTGATACTTTTAATGTTCTTACTAAGCTTGCTATGACCCAATTCGAAGATTTTGGTATTCCATTACATTTGACCTACTTGGCAACAGTTCCAACTGGTCCTCATACAATTGGTAAATGGACTATCAAATCTTTTGAACGTGACATTGCTAAATCCATCTTTATGATTGACATGGATCCTCGTTTCGTCAAGAAAGCCGCTATGATTGATCCCAAGATTATGGGCATGTATTTACAACATATGCAAGACCAGACACAAGATCTAGTTAAGCAAGAGTTTCCATTTATAACAGGCTTATTCACCACTGGTGTATTAATCGAAAAATCCTTCCCGATGATACAAGCATTGAAAGAAAAAGGTAATCTCCAAGCTATTGTTCACGGGGGCACACCTTTGGCGAATGAAACTCTCAAGATACTTACTGAAGACATGGGCTTACCTGTAATAGGATTCTATGGTCAAAGTTTGTTTGGAACAGCTTTCCAAAGTCCCGATTTTGATGGTTTTCATATAGACTACTATCCTCATCCCAGGATGAACATGTTCCTTGTATCTGACGAAAATGACATTAAGAGCAGAATCAACTATGGTGAGATGGGTACTGTTGTATCCCAACGTATCAGCCCTGAAACCGTTATTCCTGCCTTAGTTCAAAATGGCGATATTGCTACTTTGATTAAACCTAAAGGCAAGTTCGACTATGCTGATGGTGCTCGTGATCCTCACAGAGATCTTTCCCAAGGACAACAAATGGGTGTCTATTAGTTCTTTCAATTTTTCAGCCTAAGGGAGGTTGATTTTACTTTTCTTAGTTAAACAGTCAAAACATCAATTTCGATAGAAACTATAATATACTATAATGTATTATAATTCATTATGAGTAAAACCACCATTCAAATTGACAGTGAACTCAAAGGTTTATTGGAACAACTCAAAATTCATCCTAGGGAGCCTTATTCTGATGTCATAGCTCGTTTGATTTCTATTAAATCCGAGTCTGCTGAAGAATTTCTCAAAACAATAGACAGGGTTCAGAGGGAAAAAATGAGAGAACTTTGGGACAATGAAGACGATGAGGTTTGGAACAATATTTGAATTTGGGGACGTTATTCTAACAGAAATTATTTTCACTGACCAGAATATAGTAAAGAAACGACCCGCACTTGTTCTTTTTGAAGAACATGAGAATATTATTGTTGCGGGAATTACTAGTAATCTAAAAATGAAGGGTATCAATTTATCTGCTGATGAAGGAGCTATTAGAGAAAGTATAATCAAAACAAATTATTTGTTCACAGTTAGTAAAAGTATTATTGCTCGAAAATTATTCAAATTGTCGAATGAAAAAAAACAAATTGTCTGTAGAGATATCAAAAAGAAAATTTGCGGAAATTTTTCACCTTAAGTTTCGATGATTTTGAAGGATCTTTCCCAAGGACAACAGATGGGTGTCTATTAGTTCTTTCATTTTTTCAACCTAAGGGAGGTTGAATTTTCCTTCTTCTCCTAATAATATATACCAAAGGTATTCCTATTAGCACCAGAATTACTGTTGAAGTTTCAGCATTTGCTAGTTCTATCCCACCTTTGTAGATTGTCGTGTATTGATTTTCACTTACTACGTCATCACCATTGTAGGTTTTTAGGTTTAGAGTTCTTTCTCTTATTATCCCTGTTTCATCATCTATTTTTGTAACTATTGTGAATTCATGATTAATGTATAATGCAATGTGAGTCAATTCAGTATTTCCAAAACTGTGCTCAACTTCATGCTCCTCCGATTCTCCATACGTAGCAACATAGTATTCATGTATTGTTGAACTCTTTTCGTTTTGAACGTATAAATTTGGGACAATTAATTCCTGTAGTATTGTCCATGATGTATAATAGAGGTCATTGTAAGTTATATTGAAGTAATTCTCATAGTTGAGGATAGTTATGGGTTCATCTGGAACGTCCTGCAATATAGTTAGTGTAATATGAACTGGATCGAAGGTTTCTTGGTCAGGTATGAGTGTGCTGAATATATCGTCCCAATATAAGATGCTTCCTGCAGTTAATTTGCTAGAGAAGTATTCTCCATCTGCTCTATCCTGTGCATAAGCAAAATTACTTACAACAATAATCAATATTACAGCTAAAATTACTTTTTTGAGTATTTTTTTCATTTTTTTTCTCCTGTATATTTTAAGTATTCACCAACAATTAATTCATAATATATCTTTGGCACAATATTATTGATACTTTCTACAATTTAAAAGAATTATGTAAGATTTTCACACATTGTGATTGGAGTCCATGTGTTCTTTCATTTTTTCCTTAATTGATATCTTTGAGTAAAGTAATGTTTCTTAGTAAATGATAAACATTAAATACTTTTGCAGAGTTATTAACATGACAATCATGACTTTAGATAATGTAGAAATTCTTACAGATAAAATCAATTTCCTTGAAAAGAAGATTGATCGAATTGAGGAGTTATTATTACTATTAGTTGAAGAGGAATATCTTTCTGATGAGGAAAAAGAGAGAATTGTTCAAGCTGATAGAATTATTAAGCATAAAGATTTTGAGAGACTAATAAAGGTGGAATAATGGCAGATAGCCAGATCTATGAAGTTTTCTTGTTACCTATTTCATCAAAAGAGTTGGAGAAGCTACCTAAAAAAACTAAACAGCAAATAAAAGGTTTTTTGACAAATTTTAGGAGACCTGACCAAATTTCTTCCAAAAAAATGAAGGGAGTTGAAAATACCTACAGAACAAGAATTGGTAACTATAGAATTCTTTTCAAAATTTATACGGATGAACATGTAGTAGTTATTATCAAGATTGCTCATCGAAAACAGGTTTATCGATGACAAAATTATGTCCAATCTAACCAAATGAGTCATTGAATTGATCCGATTAATGGTGTTCGAGACGTTCATAGAGATCTTTCCCAAGGACAACAGATGGGAGTCTACTAAACTATTCATTTTTCAACCTAGGGAGGTTGGTTTACTTCATTTATTTTCTATATCTGGCATAATTTTTTATATTTTGAAACCAAATATTTTATTCATGAGAAATACCTTGAAACTTTGTTTCATTCTTTTGTTATTCGTTCTAATTAGTAATTCTTTCATATCTTCTGGATACCAACACTATAACCAACCTCTAAGCTATTCGCTTTCTTCTGAAGCGTTTATATCTATCAATTCCGATGCTGATTTTGCATCATTCAGTATTCCAGGTATTGGTAGCTCTTCAAACCCTTATATCATCGAAGGCTACACTTTCAGTAATTCTCTACAAGGAGGAATATTTATTGGGCAAACAACAAAGAATGTAGTTATACGTAATTGTTCCCTCGACAGTCTAGGTTATGGTATTTCTCTTTCTCAAATTGTTTCAGGTAAAATAAGCATTCTTGATACTTCTTTCAAAGATTGTCCAATTGGTGTCTATATTTCTGAAACCTCAGATGTTGATATCCAGAACAACACCTATTCTTTAAGTGAAATCCATTCTATTCACATCTCTAAAGGACATAATATCAATATTCAAAACAATACTTTTGAGAAAAGTGGAGATTATAGTATATTCATTTCCCAAGGATCTAGTGGAAGCCTGATTTACCATAACGACTTCTTCGACAATGCTCTAGAAAATGATGAAGCTACATCTCAAGCATATGACGATGGAAGGGACAATCTTTGGTCAAATGAAGAATTACAGGATGGAAATTACTGGAATGATCTAGGTGGTACTGACATTTATCATATTGATGGTATTGCAGGAGCTACCGATAACAATCCTCATCCAGGACCTGTTCTAGTTAATAGATCATATGCGGGTGGAGGAGATTTTCCGTTTTTTTCTTTGGTATTTGTCTTCGTTGTTTTAGCTCTTGTATCATATAAGTTGAAAAATAAGTAGCGTCTGGGAAATAAATCTTGTTAGGAGGGTTGAATTTTCTTTCTTCATTTGATTTGTAAAACTAATAGAAACTATTATGTATGGTTATATACATATTCTCTTGAGTAACATGATCACATCTAACCAAGAGGAAAATCTAACTCATTTAGTTGAATCTTTTAAGATGGAATTATCTCCATTATTTAAAAAATATAATGTTTCGTTTGCATACTTTGGTGGCTCTTGGGTTAGAGGTAAGCAAAGTGCTTTTAGCGATATGGATATCTTTGTTTCTTTACCTTCTCTTGTTACACTATCATCTGAAGAAATATTTGTTTTGTTAAGTGATTTCTCCAGAAAAGCTTGCGAGATTACAAAGCAAGATACACTCGAAATCACTGTTTTAGAAAGGATACCACTCCACGTACAATTTCAAGCAATTAAAGATGGGATATTACTTTATGAGGAGAATAAAGATATTCGAATAAACTTTATAGAAAATCTCTTAAAATACTATTATGACCACAAAATTTGGTATCACAACTATCTTAGTCAAGCAGTAGAAGGTTGAAAAAACATGACTGTAAATTCAGATTTTATTAAAGAAAAATTAGCTTATAGCAAGAAATATATAGAAAGACTCAGAAGAATTATTGAAATTTCTGAAGAAAAATTTCTAGATGACTTTTCTCTTCAACTTCAATCTGAGAGGATTTTTGAAGTTATTTCCCAAATAATGCTTGATATCTGTACCCATATTATTGCTCATTCAAGCGAAACTCCACCTTCTTCATATACGGATTGTGTGAAGAGATTAGTAGATGTTGGAGTTATCAATGAGGAGGAAGCAAGTTATTTTATTAATATTATAAAAATGAGGAATTTACTGGTTCATCAATATGGAATCATCAATCTAGAGATTCTTTTTACAAGTCTAAAGATGTTAGATTCTGATTTCGAAAAATTCAAAGAACTAATACTTTCTTGGATAGAGAAACAAACACATTTCTGACAACTTGTGGAGGTTGATTTACTTTCTTTCTGATTCTTTCAAAAAAATACAAAAAAAAAGTGAAATAAACTACTTATTTCGTTTTCTTTTGTAAATTGAAACTGATCCTAGAAAAGTTAACATTAAGGGTATTACAATGAAAACTAAACTTCCTTCATCAGGTTCTGTGGGTTCTGGAGGAGGATTAGCAGGATAATCATTTTCATTCAAGGGGTCTGTTCCTTCTTCTACTTCTTCACCATCTGAGACACCATCTCCATCTGTGTCTAAGTTGGTTGGATCAGTATTGTAAAGATTTATCTCTTCTCCATCCTCTAACCCATCCCCGTCCGTATCATTGTTCCAAGGATCTGAATTGTACAAATATTCCTCATTATTCACTAACCCATCCTGATCGTTATCTTCTATTCCATCTTGATCATTTGATGAGTCTAGATTATTTTGATTCTCCCAGTCATCAGGTAAACCATCCATATCTAAATCACTTGAAGGATGTATGACAGCTATCAGAGGTGAGATGAAATCTTGGTTCATTTCTAAAGTTACCACATTGTTTGCATTGTCTGTAAGATAGATCCATTCAAAGAAATATATCCCTTCAGCCATGTCTTCAGTAACGCTAAATTCTTGATAGAAAAGTCCTTCTAAGTCATCATAAAACATAGGGTTGTTTGAGGTTCTAGAATATTGTGGATCTTGTAACAAAGCATAAACATAGTTTATACCAGAGAGGTTGTCTGTCACATTTGCATATGCCTTAACTGACCCTTCTGTATGAACATACAACGAAGTGAAATATATACTATTTAACGTTGGAGGTTTGCCATCGCCTGTTGTCCCATATATGTTTAGATGCGTTTTCGGAAACAAATCGATGGGAAAACCACTCAACCCATTGTTGGCATTATCCATACAAACGAAGTACCCTATTGTATAATCACCAGCGATCCAATAAGGGTTCACCTCGAAAGTTCCTACATAAAATCCAGAAGTAACATTTAGAAATAGCGAGACATACATCATAGTATTGTCTTGAGGGTTTACTAATCTAGCATCTGCACCTTTCACTCCTGATTCTTCATCAGTAATATTAGCTAGGATTAACACAGTTTCATAAGCCGTTGCATCTGCTCGATCAAACACCAAGCTATGCAATTCCGGAGGGGTTGAATCAATATCAGTCCCAGAAATTGTAATGATCGGAGAAGTAAAATCTCCAGGATGATAATCCCTTCTCACATTCCCTATATTATCCATAGCAACCACAATGCCTATATAATAGTCACCACTTAACCAGTACTGACCGACTGTAAAATTTGCTTCATAATAACCTGTAGAGCTGTTAAAGTTTAAAGAATCTAAAAATACATAATGACCAAGTGGATTGCAGACAAAAGCTGACACAAGAGTTATACTACTTTCATCTGTCGCATTTACGCTAATCAATACGACATCATCTGGAACAGCTGTACTACAATTAAAAAACACTTCATGGATGGTTGGAGCAGTTGTATCAGCAGCTAGTGTATAGCTAATGCTGCTTGTAAAGAAAAATAGTGAGAAGAGCAGTAGCAATATTAAAAGGAAATTTCTAGGTTTTGGCACAAGAAAATAAAAAGATTCGACATTTAAAAGTATTGCTCAAAATAGAGAGAGTTTGAGATAGGGTCTTAAATTCACTCTGTCATTAATCTTTACAATACCACAAGAACTGATCAACATTGATACAAGGAAATGTAATGTTTTTGTTTGTCACTTTCTTTCTTCACAGTTTATAAAGGAAGAAATTGTTTTAGAGAAGATATTAATAAACATTGTTAGCAAGAAACATAAAGTCAAAAAAAAGAAAGAAGAGAAAGATTGTTATTTCTTCTTCTTACTAGATTTAGCAGTTGATTTTCCACTAGGCTTTTTGATTAATATGGAAATAATAAAGAAAATTATTTGTGTCCCCAACAATATTCCGGCTACAATGAGTAATTCATTAGACAAGAAAGGTAGAAGAGAATTTGTTGAATCTACTTGAACATCCTCAACGGGTGAGAGACTACTATTTCCATATTCATTTTCTGCAATAACCGCATAGTAATAGGTACCACTAGCATCAATAGTATCAACAAAATTGCTATCGTTAATTTTAACGATTGGTGTTAATCCAATACTTGAAGTCATATAAGTTGTCTCACGATAAAGATAGTAAGAATCTGTTCTTCTGACATCTGACCAATTTAAGGAGATTGAACCAGTTGTACTATAGTTAGGTGCAGCAGCGAGAAATTCGGGAGCTGAGGGAGGACCAACAAATTTTTTGTGATAGATATCCCAGTCTGTCCCACTTCCCAAAAAATCCCCAGAAACTTCCCATGAAACATGGATGTTATCAAGATTATCAACTGCAATAACACCCCAATTTACGCTAGTTGTACTTTCAGTAGTAACTACAGATGTCAAGCTCCAAGAACCACTAGAAGCATCTCTGTATTTATAGAAGACATCTACATCACTACCAGAACCCAGATAGTCTGTTTCATCTTTCCAAACTAGGTGGAGGGTATCTGTAGAATCTACATCAATAAAAGCATAAAAAGAATTATCTGTACTTTCAGTAGAGACGACTTCGGTGGTTGTCCAAGCATAACTGGAAACATCCCTGTATTTGTAGAAAATATCTACATCCGTTCCAGATCCACTGTAATCTGTAGAATCATACCAAACACAATGAATATTATCAGCAGAATCAACAACCATTGATGGGACAGCAGAATCTAATGTGCTTTCAGCGGATACAATTCCAGTGAAACTCCAAACACCTGACACATAAGTCTTAAATCTATAAAAAATGTCCCAATCCGTTCCAGCACCTAAATAATCTGTAGTATCTTGCCAAGTAATATAGGCAGTGTTTAAAGAATTAACAACAATAAAGGGATTATATGAAGAACCTGTGCTCCCACTTGAAACAACTTCTGTAGTACTCCAAATACTACCTGAAGGACGGATTCGGTAGAAGACATCCGAATCAGTCCCAGAACCCAGATAATCTGTAATATCTTGCCAAACTAGATGGAGATTGTCTGCAGAATCAACAGCAATAGAAGGTTTTAGTGAATCATCTGATGTTGGTGATACAACTTCTGTTATACTCCATAATCCTTCAGAAGAACGGGATTTATAGAAGATGTCCAAATCTGTTCCTGCACCAGCATAATCTGTCGTGTCAATCCACACGATATGGATTTTATTAGTCGAATCTACTGCAAGAGCAGGATATGACGAGTAACTAGTGCTTTCAGTAGAAACGACTTCTGTAGTACTCCATGAGTCAGAAGTAGCATCCCAATACTTGTAAAAAATATCAGAATCACTCCCACAGCCTAAATATGCAGTAAGATCCGCCCACACGATATGGATATTACCTACAGAATCAGCAGCGATATTAAGATGCTTTGATTCTAATGTGCTTTCTGTTGAAATAAGCTCATAATCAGTCCACCACCAGTTGGAGTATTCATAAGTGGTTTCTAAGTTTGATGAATTGGTATAATCATCTACTATCAGCCCATTTGTTTTGCTATTAAACAATATCCCAGAAACCATAAAGATACAAATAATTATACAAAAAGATTTTTTTCTCATTTTATAACCTCAATTTTATTGCTCTACTTTAGGTTCGAACAAATATTAATCTAAAATCATAGAAGATTTCTAAGTTCAAAAATCTTTTTGAGAAAAATAAATTTCGAAAGTCTTACTTCTTTCTAATTGATAGATATAAGATCGGTTCAAAGCTTGATCTAAGGATGGACAAAATGTCCATTTGTCACTTTCTTTCTTCAGAGTTTATAAATGAAGAATGCATAATTTCCCAATACATATCTTAAAATAATCTTTTTGCTAATACTATAATTACTTCCAAAAGTTGGAAACTTAAAATTGGAGATAAAAAAATGGTATATACGTTAAAACAATTCATGCCTTTAATCACATTTGTAGTTCCATCCATTATAATATCAGTCATATTGTTTGTACTTTTGCCAACTGATTGGTATTTGATTTTTGGTTTCGCAGTTCTAATTATAATGGCAAGTTTCTCATATTTCATGGGAATCAAAGGAGTCTTAAAAGAAAAAGATACAGAAACTGAGTAGTGTTATTCTATAGCATTTTCACAAATTATTCTGACAATAATCTTACCATTGTAAACCATAGTTGGAAGGATATTTTTATTTAAAATATTGTTCACTAAAAACAAAGGGGGAGATGATTTTTCAGTCATCTCATTAGGTTTAATGATGTAGGGGCTGTAAAGGTGAGAAATAAGTTATCTTACCTTTCTCAACCATAACTTTTCCATCTTTTATTACATGAGAGAAATTCTTGTAATTGGTTATCAAATCTATATTTTCTAGAGGATTCTGTTCACAGATTAGTAAATCAGCAAATTTTCCTGATTCTAAGGAACCTATCTTCTCATCCATCCATATAGCTTTAGCTCCTCCAATTGTTGCAGCTTGCATAGCTTGTACAGGTGTCATTCCAACATCTTTAACCATCAGGACAACTTCGTTTCCTGTGTTTCCATGGTAGTTTCCGGGTGTACCTGCATCTGTTCCGATAGCAATTTTGACTCCCTTCTCAAAAGCTAGTTTATGACTTATTTTCATCTGTTTATCCACTTCAATAGTTTTCTTTTGAATTTCAGGTGGCATAATTTGCATCAGTGCTGGACTCACTAAACTCATTGCAGCGGTTTGAGTAGGAATGATATAATTACCTTGTTTAACCAACAAATCAACAGCTTCTTCATCTAAGAAACTAGCATGCTCAATCGTATCTATTCCAGCTTTAACAGCTTTAACTATCCCTGCTTTACCGTGTGCATGAGCAGCAACATGCATATCATTTCTATGCGCTTCCTTAACTATAGCTTCCAGTTCCTCTTCTGTCCATAAAGTGAAACTCACTTTTGATTCCATTCCATGAAGAACCCCACCTGTAGTTGCTGTTTTAACGTAATTAGCTCCTCTGTACTTCAGGTCTCTAACAGCATGTTTTACGCTGTCAACACCTGCTAATACTTGATCGTTTTCTCTATCAAAGTTGATTATAGGATCGGGAGAAACACCTTCTTGGTTGCCCCACTGCCAAATTCCTTTATCAGTTACAACTAATCTAGGACCAGCAAGTAAACCAGTATCGAAAATTCTTCGTAAAGCAGGAGCGATTCCGGGATAACATCCTGCATCTCTGACACAGGTGAACCCGCTTTGAAGATGCTTTTGGGAGTTGTTAAGAGCAAAATAATGATACATATCAGTCTTTGTTCGCACGTACTCTCTTTCAAAATGAGGATTGCCTGAAGCATAAATATGAACATGACATTCAACCATTCCAGGAAGAATTGTTTTTCCTGTAGCGTCGATAATTTGATCAGTCTCTTCCTTTGCAAAATCATCATCTGAGTTTACCCAAACAATCTTGTTCTTTTCTATTACAACGGTATGATTAAACAACGTAGAACCGGTTAGAGAGTCAAAAATATTTCCAGATTTTACAATTAATCTCTTATCTTCTTGCGACATATCAATTTGTTATTTTCTTCTTATTTTATAATATTTTCCGAAAACTTTTCTTTAAATCTACTTTATTTTTCAAAAATCACTTTTTATATAAAAATAATATTTGAGTTATACTCATTAAACAAACTTTATAGTTACAAGATTTACTGATATGATGATACAATGAGAAAGATAGCAATCTATGTTTTTGATAACGTAGAAGAATTGGGTCTAGATATCATCTATAACATATTAAAGAAAACTAAAACACTTAAACAACAAGGATTTCTACCTATAGACCAACCTTTGCAAGTAGATCTACTTGCGGAAAAACAGTTAGTTATTGGTACAAAAGATATGCGTATCACTCCTCACAAAATTGGTTTAGATTTTAGCGATTACGATATTCTCATCATCCCAGGAGGAAAAGGTGTTGACACTATTATTCAGAATCAAGCATTTCTTGATGAAGTAAAAGCATTTGGGCAAGAAAAGATAGTCTGTTCAATTGGTTTAGGTTCTTTAGTTCTTGCTCTTGCTGGTCTATTACAGGGTAAAAAAGCCACCACTCATCATAAGCATTATCTCAAATTGCAAAAATATTGTAAGGTTGAAGACAAACGAATGGTTGTCGCGGGTAACATAATTACAGTTGGCGGTATGCTCTGTGCAGTAGATCTAGCGGAACAAATACTTGAAATCTGTTATTCGAAAAGTATTGCTGATATCGTTTTGGAATATATAGAAGTTGATAGAAGACGTAAAGGGATAAGACTAAATCTAGGAGAGATAAACGAAGATTAATCTGTAAAAACTTCACTTATTTCCGATATCCATTCAGCTGATTGGTGTTTAAAGTAAGTCTCATAGAGTTCTGAATAAAGCCCTTTCTTTTTCATTAAAGTTTCATGATCTCCTTCTTCAACTATTTTACCTTGATCCAAGACAATGATTCTGTCAGAGTTTTTGATTGTCGTAAGTCTATGTGCAATAACAATCGATGTTCTATCAGCAAGCAATTTATCCAACGCTTCTTGTATCTTCCACTCAGTATAGGCGTCTACCGCAGCTGTTGCTTCATCTAATATGAGTATCTTGGGATTTGCTAATAGTGTTCTTGCAAAAGAAATCATCTGTCTTTGCCCAGCAGATAGACCTTTTCCCCTCTCACCTAATTCAGTATCTAGACCTTCGGGTAATGCGTCAATAAATTCTTGAGCAGCGACAATGTTGAGGACGTTCTCCACTTCATCTTTACTAGCAGTGGGGTGGCCGTAACGAATATTGTCTAGAACTGTTCCACTGAAAAGAAAAACATCTTGACTAACTAAACCGATTTGTGAGCGCAGATTATGCAAATCATATTCGCGGATATCAACTTCATCGATTTTGATAGAACCTTTGTTAATATCATAAAATCTCATCAATAATGAAGCTATAGTCGTTTTCCCGGACCCTGTGTGACCAACAACAGCTATAGATTCTCCTGCTTTAATATCTAGATTGATATCTTTCAAAACAGGCACACCTTCTTCATATTGCTGATGAACATTTTTGAAAGAAATGTGTCCTTCCAGTTTCTTAATGACGGGAATTTCAGGATTTTTAATTTCAATCTCTGCATCAACTATACTAAATATCCTCTCCATTGCAGCAAATCCAGATTGTATTGTCGAAAATTGTGATGCTACTCTAACAAGAGGGTACAAGAATCTATTAAGTAATAGCAAGAAAAGAAGAATGGTTGAAGCTGTTGCTAAACCTCCAAAAATCAGTGAACTTCCATATAGTGTTATTCCAAAAACACCAATAGTGCTAATTCCATCCATTAGAGGCCAAACGCCCATAACTGCAAATGCTCGTTTCTTTGCATATTTAAAAGTGTCATTGTTAATTACTTCAAATTCTTCTTTGGATTTCTCTTCTCTTCCGAATGCTTTAGCGATAGATATTCCTGATACACTTTCTTGGAATGAAGCATTTACTGCCCCTATTGCTGCTCTCCAATCACCTGTAGTTCTTCTTGTTATTCTTCTAAATGTAAGAGCAACAAGAAATACAAAAGGTGCCATGATAAGAGTAACAAGAGTTAGTCTCCAATTCACTAAAAACATCCAGAGTAAAACTGTGACTAGAATAAGCAAATTTGAAACAAATTGTGTAACAACATTAAGCATATCTGATAATTCTTGAGAATCATTCGTTACTCTACTCATTATTTGCCCAGTAGCTTGTCTATCATAGAACATCAAGTCTTGTTCTTGTAAGCTTATGTAAGTTTCAATTTGTATTTGTTTGATAACTTTTTGAGTTACAATTGTTACCAGTATACCTAGAACAACTTGAATCCCCCACAAGAATAGTGATAGTAACACGTATCCAATTGCAAAGGGTAAAACAGCTACCCATCCTGCTTCTGCTTCTAAAAGATCAAATGCATTTTGCACCATTATTGGTGGGAATATCGTTACTATTGCTGATGCTATGATACCTATTATAATGAATATCAGCATAGTCTTGAACGGTCCCAAGTATCTTAAAAATCGTTTAATCAACTCGATGTCAGAATATTGTCTATCGTAGTCAACTTTGGGCCCTAGATTTCGCATCATATTAGTTCTCCTCCTTGATTTTCATCGGTGGTAACTCTGAAAATCTTTCGAATAATCTTCTATAATCTACATTGGTTAAAATTAAATCTTCATGATCACCAAAATCTATTAGATGGCCATTTCTTAGAACAATAATCACATCAGCATTTTTGATTGTAGCCAATCTGTGTGTAATGATAAAAGTCGTTCTATTTTTCAGTACATTTGCAATAGCTGTTTGAATCTTTCTTTCTGTTTCTGCATCAATCGCACTACTTGCATCATCAAGAATCAATATTGAGGGATCAACTAAAAGAGCTCTTGCTATTGCTATTCGTTGTTTTTGTCCCCCTGAAAGAGTAACTCCTCTTTCGCCTACAACTGTATCATAATCATTCTCAAACCCTAAAATAAAATCGTGAGCTTGAGCTATTTTTGCTACATGCTCTATTTCTTCTTGAGTCGCTTCGGGCTTTCCATAAGCGATATTATCTCTTATTGTTTTACTAAACAGAAATATTTCTTGTTCTATGACACCTATATGCTCTCGGAGATTAGAGAGGTTCATATCTTTGATGTTTGTCCCATCGATAAATATAGAACCCTCTGTTGGGTCATACAAACGCATCAGTAGCTTCATAAGAGTGGATTTACCAGATCCAGGGTTTCCGATTATTGCAACAGTTGAACCTCCCTTAACATCTAAGCTAATTTTGTCTAAAGAATTCTTTCTGCTGCTTTCGCCATTGTAAGAGAAGGAAACGTTGTCGAATTTGATATTACCTTGAACACCTCTTAGTTCCACAGGAGATGAAGGTTCTGGCACGTATTCTTCTCTTTCCATCATTTCATGTATTCTCTTAGCAGCTGCCATACCTACTTGAAACTGTGTGATAGTCCAACCGAACTGCCAGGTAGGCATCAGTAAAGTCATCATCAAGAAAACAAAGGTAATTAGTTCATCCAACCTCAAGTTTCCAGCTGTTACCTCATAAGAGCCCCAAAGAAAACTGAGAGCTATAATCAGAACAGTTATTGCTACAGCATAGTATTTAGCAGCAATAATTCCTCTTTGAGTGTTTATATCCCGCAATTTATCAGTTTCAATGTCAAATTTCTTGATCTCATCTTCTTCTTTAACGAAGTTTCTTATGACTCTAATTCCTGTAATACTTTCTTGTAATCGTGAATTCAGCAATCCATTTTGTTCCATTTGAGCTCTAGATAAAGGTCGTAATTTTTTGTTATAATCCCTTATAGTAATAATGTAAAAGGGCAGAGCAATAAGCAAAAGCGAGGTCAATTTTGGGCTTATCCAAATCATTAATGAAACTGAGAAGAGAAGAGTAAAAGATGCTTCAAACAAGAATTTTATTCCTGGAGAGATGAATATGTTCATCTGACGAGAATCGTAAGTTGCTCTAGCCATGATATCGCCAACCCTTACTCTATCATGAAATTCTTGACTCTTTTCTAACATATTATCATAGAATTCCTCAGTTACATTTTTTGTTACTTTGTGAGCTACTACCTCATTGACATAACTTTGAGTAAAATCAGCTCCTGCTCTCACAATGCCAGCTATTGCAATTAGTATTCCAGTAACTATTACACCTTGAAAAGAGGGAGCGTTAAGTCGAATAATTGTTAGTCCTGTTGAAGTAAGAAAATCATTTACCGTTCCTGTTTGTTTAACTAGTTCCTCAAAGATGTCCCCTACAAATAATGGAGTTATGGAAACTGTTCCAATGAAAATTATGAGAAATGTCATTAATATTGTAAATAACGATTTTTCTTTCATTATTATCATCTAAATCCGTAATCATTATATTTCTTCCGTGGAGATCATGATGTAATTTGAAATTTTTTCTGAATTCATTAATAC
>JAGXNV010000044.1 GCA_019894795.1 Candidatus Heimdallarchaeota archaeon
TCCTCTTTATCTTTATCAAAAAGAACTGAATGTCCAGATTTTGTAGCAGTAAATGTCTCAACTCTCTTGCTTTTTACAACTTGTTCGAGTAAGCTAATATTTGAGAGAGGGACATTATAATCATATTTTGCTCCAACGATGAGTAATGGAGCTTCAATTTTGTTCAAATCTTCTCTTGTGATTTCCATCAAATCGAACATCTCAACGACACCAGGCAAACTAGAAGCTCGATAAGATTTTACTCCTGCTTCATCGTGTAATTTCATGTGACTCTTTTTCCTTGGCCATTTACTAACGAATTTGGAAAATGCTGGAAGTATAGGGATAGGTAAACCATGGTAAAGTTTCCCTAAGTCCAATGGGGCACATAGACTGATAATAGCGTCCACATTCCTATTTGCTGCTAGAAGCAAAGCTAACGTTCCTCCCATTGAATGTCCTAGTATTGAGATATTAGAACATGTTTTTGATAATCTATCATATCCTTGAAGGACTGATTCATACCAATCAATGAAATCAGTTGTAGTTAGATCCCGTACATTTGTTCCGTGACCTTTAAGCAAAACAGCTTCAACAGTGTAACCTTCGTTGTTTAATACTTCTCCCAGCTCTCTCATTTCTGCTGGATTAGAGCAATATCCATGAACCAATAGAACCCCATAATCCGAATTCCCTTCAAGATGGAAAGGTTGAGCACCAACTCTTAAACTCCTATCTATAAGAGAAGGACGCAAGTTATGAAAATATGCACTCAATGTTTCTATGTTAAACATCATTTTCAATACAGTTGAGGTTCCTCTTTGAGGAAATAATAGTCGATAGAACCAGCTAAAGAAATTGCCATAAGGACTTAGAACTTTTTTGTAAGTTTTTTCTTGTTCAAGAGTATTGGTTATAGGAAGGAAAAGATGCTTTACCCAACGGAAAAAATCTATGTAACTTTGCGCTAGATTGCTTAGAAATAACTTCCATGCACTCCATGTAGTACCATGTTGCGCTCTTCTTTCGTTTGACAATTAACTCCACTTTCCGTTACTGTGGATGTGCTTCTCTTCCATATAAATATTCACTTTAAGATAAGATAATAATCTCAATAATTTCTTCCTTTACTTTTACTTTATTTACTCCATTCGAAAAAGCCTGAACTTTGAGCATCATTACAGTTTCAACCTCGATAATGTGTAAATTCTTTGATATCCATTCAGGTAACTCTGGGGGGGAAGAATCTAACATTTCTTGCCACTCTTCATCAGTTAAACGGTTGGAAGAGGGTTGTTTAAAATCGTAATAAGAGAATGTTACTCCTCTAGTAAGGTGAAGATGTCCAGTCTGGTTTTGTACTATAACATAGATTAACAATGGGTTACCAACAGCTACTTCAAGTACTTGTCCTGAATTTGGATCGGTAAAAACATCTGCAATCAATGCAGTCCTTTTATCAGCGTTAACATCATACCAATTCTCATTCCCATAGTTAAAAGATGTTATTAATTGTAATCTTTTACCTAGATGATGGATAAAGGATAAGTCTTCAGAACTTAATTCTTGGTTTTCCAGCTCCTTGATACTGATTACAGTTAATCTATCAAATATCTCAATTAATTCATCAAATTTTAGTGTGAAGTTACCATAATATTGCTGGTAATAATCATCTCCAAGATCCCCTGCAGAATACAACATTCCCCTAGTTTCTAATCCTTCCTTCAACATTTTCAAAGTAGTCCCTATTCTTGAATAAACCTTAGGATATGGTTCAACATAATGAAATATCCCAGGTCCTAATCCATAGGCACTATATGCTTGTTTTGCATAAAGGATTGTGTCGTGCTTTAATTCTACCCAGCTTGCTAAAGCAGTCATCAAAGATTTATCTAACCAAGAGTTTGATTGCATAAATTCAGGATATCCGTAACCTTTTTCGGCTAGAAGAGGTTGAATTGAGAATAACCATTGCCAGTAAATGTTCTGAGTCCAATCAGTGATAGAGATGTTCTCAAACTCACTTCGAAGTTCGAAAATTTTCTCTTCATACCCTTCATAGACCAATTCTGATCGAAGATGATATTCAGCTCTTTCACTACCAAAAACTGAGAAAATATCTAAAGGTTGAGGGAAATAACGATCGGGAATATTATCTGTAACTAATTCTTGGAAGATATAAGCATCAGGAGTATATCCTTGTCCAAATAATCTAAAGCCTTTGGAAGCATCTTCCTCTCCTTCAAAAACTACTACATATCCTGAATTAATTTTAGGAGCACGTAACTCTTTTAATGTTTCAATTTTTTCTTCAATGAACGCATCTTCTGATAAATCTAAGAAAGATATTTCTCCTTCATCTTCCCAAACTTCAAAATAATCTATAGGTGTTAGATCATCACTATTTCCTACTAAGAAATTGGTTGTTCCGCAGATATTGTCCCAATAATCCCATACAGTTTTTTCTCCAATTTCAGCGGAAAAAGAAAAAACTAGAGCAAGAGCCATTCTTGTTTGCTGAATACCAACAAGATTATCAGCTGACTGGTCATCTAAAACAAAACCCATTCTTCCTGAATACATCATAGCTTGGAAGTACTGTTCAAGGACTATGTTTTGAGTATAGTGTCCTCTAGGTTTGTATTGAGAAAAATCTTCTCGATAATCAAATATTGAAGAATAAGATCCAATTCCAAGTTCAATATTATTTAGCTCTTGGTTCACTAATGAATTCACGTAAATTGGAATGCTAGTTTTGTCATCGAGAAGGTACATTGATACTGTTAAGTAAGCAATATTATTCTTTACAGCTTCTTTAACTTCGGAATCAGTTGTAAGCGAATATAAGTAAATTTGACTTTCTCTTAGTGCATTTAACATCAAACTATATTCACTAAAGAAATATTCCAGTTCTATTATTCTCAAAGAATTATCGAACATAGAGTGAAGAATGTGGAGACAAAAGTCTGTTGATATATACATAGGTGTATGTAAATTGGAATCATAGTACATAGGTTCGAAAATATCTTCTAAACCACTGTCCACCAAAGCAAAACCATTATCTTTAAGTTGTTTAATGATTTCCGAATTTAATTCATCATCCAACCCTTGTAAATTAACATTAGCTAGACCAGCTTGAATAGGTGTAGGAATGATAGATGGGGTATAGTTTAATTCGGGTAATTCATAGGTACCGAAAGAATTCTTGATATTTTCGGGAAGCTGCACCTCTGCCACTAGATCTGTGTTATTAAAAACTCTGTTGAGATAAGGATAGAGATAGTAGCTACCCACAACCAATGAGCTAATAACAAGAGTTAGGGTTATTCCTGTTATGATTGGTTTTTTCGGATTTGTTAAAATCATTATTATCATTAAAACAAATATTTGAACCCTTTTATATCTAGAACTCGAACAGCCCAAGTCTGATTAGAATCAAGTTTCAAAGGTGATGTTCTAGTACTCGAACAGGAGAAAAACCCAAAGCTTCATTCAATCTTCTTTTTTTCTTTTACCCAGCTATAATAGGAGAGCTGTTTCTTTATAGCTAAATAATTAAGAAAATATAGTATGGAATTGATACCCAGTAAAGTTGCACCAAGAATCGCTGCTACAAAAGGGTCTATGAATATCAGTACAAGTGAAATCACAAATGCAGAAACTATGAAAGCCATTAAGAAAATCCTTCTAGGAACAAGTTCTCCCCTTATAATCTGAGCAGTATATCTAACAGGAACATTGATTTCTTTTATCTCTAACCCTTGTTCCAAGAGTTTGTATCTATTCGTTGGAAGTTTTTCAAATATATTTGCATCCACCAGTTTCTCTAAATGCCACAAAACTGTGCTAGGACTATTAAAATCTAAATTTCTTTTAGCTTCACGAACGCCAAAATCCTCAGGAAAAATAGTTTTAGCATAGAGAAAAAGCTTTAATGTTAAAGGATGATCAAGAGCTTCAATATCATGATAATCCTTAGGCTTCATACATGTGGTAGAACTTAATCAGTTATATCCTTTATGCAGAAGTGATTGTAAGATAGCTGATAGTAAGAATAATTCTAATAAAAATATAAAACAATGTTGTTAAAGTCCATTCTCGCCGATTGTTTATTGAAGACATAGAGTAACTGTGGATGGGTTACTCTTCCATATAAATATTCACTTTTGAAATAAACAGAGCCTCAGAAATTTCTTCTTTTGCTTTTCCTTTGTTTACTCCATTAGAAAAGATGAATGTGGTAGGGAGAATCAAATTAGATTTTTTTATACATCAAGTTTTTGTCTAAAGTTGAGTCTCTTACAAAATCAGAATCCTGCAAATCGATTAATTTAGCAGCTTGATGACAGTATATTCTAAATACAAGTTTTTCAAAGTTTTCATTATCTTCTATTAGATCTTCTAATTTCTCTGCAAGATAAGATAATAGTTCGTTAGTAAGAATTGTTTTGGAATGTAAATACACTGAACAACTCTTAGTTGTTCCTTTGTTACGACAAAAGAGAAAACCAATTTGCTCATTATTATCTAATACCTGGAAAAATCGATATTTAGATTTTGAAATATTCTTTGATATATTCTTATGATAATCATCTATTCTATTTTCTCCTACATATTCAACCCCATCGTTCTGAGAAACAGCTTTTATCTGACTCAGAACTGTGTCTGAAAAAAGATTTTTGATTTCATCAGTATATACTAATATAGTTTCAAGTTTGATAGAATTACTCTTAGACTTGGTTATTTTATCAAGAGAAATGGAGATAGGAGTCACTCCTAAACCTACAAATTTGTAATCTAATTTCTTATACAAATTAACTGCCGGTTCATTTGAATTCAAAACAGCTAAGGCTACGAATTTCTTCTTTGTTTCTTTAGCTCTTTTCTCGGAAAAATCCATAATATATTTTCCTAGACCCTTTTTCCTAAATTCTGGTAAAACAGCTACTCCAAAGATGAAAGCGTCAGTTCCTTTTTTAGTTCTAAGAGAGAGTAAACCAGCTCGTTTACCATTATAATAGCAGAAATAATTCTCAGCTGTCATTCTAAGATACATGAACATGAAGAAACGCATGATTAGAGAGAAGTTAGCAATATCAGGATCGTTAGAAACAAGTAGTTTCAGAAAGTTTTTCTTAAATGACCTCCATTGGAAAAGATTAACGCCTTTCATCTCAATCTGCTGGTTAGAAGTAGTCATAAACAAGGATTAGAATAGATTTATATCAACATTGTCATTTAAATTTCTCTTTTTGAAGGAAGTTAATATAATATTCTCAAAACTATTTTAAGTGTGTAACAATGCTTTCAACTAAGATAGATAAGAGTTGACAAAGATGATAAATACAGTTTTGGGACCTATTTCAGAGGATGAGTTAGGAATAACATTAATGCACGAACATATCGTTGTAGATATTACTGGAGCAGAGAAGAGTTTAGAAAAATCATATACTGTAAAAGAAGTAGTAGATTATGTTCTGCCTTTTTTGATGGATGCGAAAGATAAAGGATGTCAGACAATTGTCGAAGCTACACCACTTGGTTTAGGAAGAGATTTGAAAGTTCTAATAGAGTGTTCCAAGAGATCCGGACTGAACATCATTACTTGCACAGGTGCGTGGGATGGGGCAGATGTTAGAGGATTAAGTGTCCCCATGGATATTCAAGAGATGACCATTGAAGAAGTAACAGATGTGTGGACAAAGGAATTTGAACAAGGAATTGGAGATACTGGGATTAAACCTGGTTACATTAAAATGGCTTTAGGAGATGAAGGAAAAATCTTTCCTTTACAGGAAAAAATGCTTAGAGCAGCAGCTAGAACAAGTAACAAGACTGGAATGTTCATTGCATGTCATATTTGGGCATCTGTTTCTTTACCTCTTGTTGTGGAAATTCTCGAAGAGGAAAATGTGCCTTACGATAGATTCATCTGGGTTCATGCTGATGGCCAGATGGATATGGATAAAATTCTGGAATATGGGAAGAAGGGTATTTGGCTAGAATTTGATACTATTGGTGCGGCTAAAGATTTTGTTAAATTTCCCCCAGCAATAAAGAAACTGCAAGAAGAGGGACTTATTTCTCAACTGCTTTTTGGACAAGATTCAGGATCCTTCTGGGTTAAAGATGATAACGAAGACTGGCCAATGAGACCGTATGCACGGTTCTTTAATGAATTCATTCCGTTTTGTGAAAAAGAAGGTCTGGAAAAAGAATTCCTCTTACAAATACTAAAAGAAAATTCCAAGAGCGTGCTTAGGTAGACTATTTCTTAAGAAGAAAAAAATTGAGGATATTATTTTGCAATTGATAATCGTTAAGATCAAGAGTCTGCATGGTTTCCTCAATTTTTAATGTCTTCTGCTTGATTTTATCCCATTAAATGTTAAATTCTGTAGACTCGAAATAAGCTAAATTTACTATCTCACAACCAATGTTTCCTATAGAAATACTATATATTGCAATGAAATCTTCATTTGCACCTTCAGAGTAGTGAATTGGTATGAAATAGGTTGGTTTTATCATATCAATAGCATTTACTACATCTAAACCTGTCATTGTTTGGCATCCTGGACCAAGAGGTAAAAATGCTACATCAACTTTATTCTGTAACTGTGAATATTCAGGGATATTTGAAGAATCTCCAGCATGAAATATTACGAAACCATCAATATCAATGAGATAGCTGACATAATTAGATTCGATTGGGTGGCTGGATTCATAACCTTCTGGAGCAAATGTATACATGTAGAAACAAGTAACGTTAATTGAACCTACAAGGAAACTATCCTCCGGAGCTACAGTTATAACGCCTTCTAAACTACTAATTGCTGCAACTACACCAGGCATTGCTATGATTGTTTCATCTGTTGATATGATATCGATCGTACTTTCTTGATAGTGATCTCCATGATCATGTGTTATAAGAACAGCATCTGCGGGGAAATCATTATAGCTATTATCTAAATCTATTGGGTCTATGTATATTCTTAACCCGTTAGCTTCTATCATTACACCAGCATTAGTTAACAAGTTGACAGTTATCACATCATTGTTATTGAGCAAAATAAGTGTTGTTGGTGTTGCAATAGCAGCAGAAGCTACTAGAATACTTCCAACAATAAGAATAATTTTAGTTCTCTTTGTGAATTCCATAATAACTTCATTAAAGTTCAGACACTTATTAAATATGTGAAATTTATGACATTGGTTCTCTATTTTCAATCTCTATTTGTAACAAACTATTTCAATATAAGAAAAATAATCATTCTTGGTGAATAAAATTCCAGTAATACAAGTACATCTATGGGAAGGTCGAACTGACAGGCAAATCAAAGAAATAATTGAAGGAATAACAGACGTTTTCGTGAAAATGGGATCAAAACCTGAATCTGTTAGTGTTCTTGTTCAAGATTATCCAAAAACACATTGGGGAAAGAACGGAAAACCAGCTTCAGAATCTAAATAAGAATCCTATCTCAATACGATGGAATGGAAAATAAACTATTCTGATTTCTTTTCTTTTTCGTAATTATTCTAAACCTGTAGCAAGATGAGAATACAAGATTGCTGTATTTTTGGGAAAAAGGTATTAAAAATAAGGCGATAAATAAGTTAACATGTTATTTTCTTCGTTTTACTTATTGTGAATATTATGCAGAATCAGAAGAAATATATCATTTATGGGCTTTTATCATCACTATTCATCATCCATGTAATTTTCTTTTTTATCAGTTATTTTGTACCAGATAATTTCATTGAAGTATTTTTAATAGTAATTTTTCACAAGTTGGAGTGGAAAATCCTTATCATGAATTATTGACCCAATATGTTCTTACATTGATCATTTATGTAACTATTGGGATTGTTGCTGTTTGGTTATGAGCAAACCCTATTTCCGTTGTCAATAATACTAGCCTTCGCCTTAACCATGTACTTAGTACATGGATGGTTAGAACCCAAACACTTCAAGGTTTCTTTAACAATAACTACCTTTGTTTTGTTGGTAATATATCTCGTTAGAATCTTAGCTAATCTCAGTCTATACTTAACATAAAAATATCCTTTTTTTTTATTTTTTTTCTTACAATATGAGCTCTAGATTGATATAATGTAGTAGAGTAATAGTGAAATATTTTAGATTAACCTCACATAACAAGGGTTAGTAAGGAATATATTTAAATGAATATTAGACAGTTTGTTTAGAATTACTCCAAACATAATCTTGCTATTGGTGATATAATGGATTCGGCAGAATTAATGAATAACATCAAAACAGAGATTAATTATATCTCCAAAATCCTTGTAGATTCTGTCAAAGAAGACTATTCTTTTTCAAAGAAAACTATACTTGTCAAACATCGCTTGCAGTCGCTTATAGACCTTCTCAATTCCTTAAATGAATCATATGATCAATCGATTGAAAAAATAAATGCTTTTTATGAGGAAATTCTTGATCAAATAAGTAATATAATCCTGTCTGAAGATTCATCAAAAAATGATAGCTCCTTTTACAATTTTGAACGACTAAGATATGGTTTAGCTTCCGTTCTACTAAATTCATGGGGAAAAGGAGGTTTTCTGCGAGTAACCGGTTCTGCACAAGCTTTAAGTAACCTTCTTTTAGGTTTTCAAGAGATAAGATATGATCAAATAATTGTGGGTCTTGATCACCCTGATTTCATCGCTAGGTTTTTTTTAGCAATAAATTTACTCAATTCTCGTGCAAATTTATATCTTAACACTTCGATTAAGCTCTATAAAATTTCCCGAGAAAACTTAGAAAAGTGGTCCTCTGAAGGTCTAATAAGTTACCAGAAACTATACGACTTATATCAACAAAATTGGAATATTCAAGAATTCATTAAGATTGAAAAAAGAAGTGGGAAATTTTTCATACTTAATCTCTACAGAACAACTTTTGAGATTTTCAACAACATGATAATAAATCTGATATCACTATATTCTCGCTCTAGCTCTACTCTGAAAACGAACAACAGCATAACTTTCTTTCAAAGCGATAGTGATGAGAGCTTCCTAATTTCTCTTAAAAATCTTCATAACATATTGCAAAATTATTTTGAAGATTTCAAAACATATGCTAGGCAACATAAACAGAATATAGAAGACGATCCTTTATACCAAACAATAGTTTCAAAATATTCTTTAATAACGAAATTTACAGGTTTATTGATTGATGGTTACTTTCACTTGGCAAAAGTAGTGAATGATGGTGAAAATACAATCCTAAATAGTTTTCAAGAGATTTTAACAAAGTTTACTGATACTTTGAAACAAGAACGAAAGTTGTTTAATGATCAAAGGTTTGTCTTTAGTAGATATGGAGAGTTGATTGTTAATTACCTAGAACCATTCATCTTATTTGCTGGTTATCTAGATAAGATGAATAAAAAGATTAAGTATCTTAAATTGATAGAAGAAAATATTGGAAAATATTTTTCCCAAAGCGGAGTTGAAAGATATCCTCAATTATATTCACTTTTTCTCTGTGAAAATATTGAAGTCCATATATTGCAGAATGATAATATCCTCGTTCTTGAAACTGCCAATAAACTCATAGATGCATCCGAATACTTTCTCTATCATTCTAGGGATGAATTTAGTATGTATCTTTTGGGTTCCTTAACAAAGCTTCTATTAGGCCGAATGTCACAGAATATGTTCTTTCAATCAATCACGAAGAAACTTCTAGACCTAAAAGACTATTTTGATGATTTCTACGTACAAGAAATTAATGATTACTTGGAAAATGTGAGGGATACGATTAATTCTAAAACAGCGATATTTAATACAAAACGAGATAATATAGTAAATATATTTGATGCTTATACGATTTTAAAACTGAACCTGAGTAAACTAAGTTTGGCGCAAGGATATGGCGAAATCATTTATACACCATTCAACTTGCAACAAGATTATATCGACCTTTGAATCAAGGAAAACATTGTGAAAGTGTAAACTTTTAAATCATTGGGTGTATAGTATTGTTTGAGGTATCTATGTGGCAACGATTTTAGAGTGGTTAACAGCTAATTTGAATAATATAATAATATCTAGTGTAACTCTTATCATAGGATTTGTTGTTAATAGAGTAATCAAGTATGAAATAAAATCCTTAGTAAATAAGCAGAAAATCAAAGAGCGAAATGGTAAAATTATAAAACGAATTCTGAATATTCTGGTATTCTTAATTATAACCCTGATATTATTTGTTCAATATGCTTCATCTCTTGGTTTCCTAACTGCAATGCTTACTATTATGGGTGGAACAGTGATTGGTTTTGCAGCTATGAGCACCATAGGTAATTTCTTGGCTGGAGTAATAATCATGATTAGCAAACCTTTTTCTGTAGGAGATAGAATAGAATTCGATGGACAATTAGCCGATGTGATAGATATAGAATTTATTTTCACTAAAATACGGCCTATAAATGGAACAGTGGTTGCTATTCCTAATCAAGAGTTCCTTAAAGGTGCTATTACAAATCTTGGAAAAGAAGACATTGTTGTTATGAGAAACGTCTCTGTTACTTTGGACTATTCTCTTGTACAAGAAGATGTAACTGCAACATTGCTGAATTCTATAAAGAACCTAGATCTTCTGGACAGTGAAAATGAACCATTCGTTACTATAAATGATTTCTTGGATTATGCTGTTGAATACAAGCTATATTATTACATTAAGAAAGTTAAGAACATCTTGATGATTGAATCTGAAGTTAAGAAGAAGGTCTTTCAAGCCTGTAAGAACAACGGGTTTGAGATAAGTGTTCCATTATTGATTAAAGATGTTAACTAGACTTGGTTATTCAAGAAAGCACAAATATTCATTCAATAACTAGAATAATTCTCGATTTAATAACAAACAATAAATAGATAAAAGAGCAATAGCTATTGTGTCCTACAATTCAGATCCATTGGCTTGGGTAATTCGTATTTTTAATGTTTTTGCTGGGTTAATCCATATTACTGCCTCTATTTTGATTTTTGCTCAAATTGGACTTAATACTGATAGTGTTCTCATTATATTAGCAGTTACTTTGATTATTGTAAGTTGTGTTAGGCTACTTAATAGTGCGTTTAATAAACGCTTGAATACCTATTTGAGAATCTCTCGCTTAATTGTAGGAATTGCAATTCTGATTCTTTCTTCTATATCCTTTATTACAACTTTCACTGAATCGACAAAGATTACATTGCTTACAATTGCCATTTTAGTGAACGGAATTCAAAGATTACTTGATGGGCGTTTTAAAAAGTATTATCCCGTTTGGTTCAGAATTCTTTCAACTATAGTTGGATTGGTTACAATAATCTTGTGTACTATTGTTTTTGTTGGAACTTCCTTTGATATTTATACCTTGATAGTCCTACTTGCCGTTACTTTTATGCTGAATGGTATAGGACGAATAATGAATGCTATCTCTACTTTAAACAGAAGTAGCAAAAAGCATTTCTAACTAATTCTCTACATGAGAATCACTTTGACTTTTTTTTGTTCTCATTTTTATAGAGTATCTTGAGTTCACTTTTGTATTATATATGATAATCCAGAAAATAGTTTGAGTTATGAACAAGTAAACTTTTCAGAATTCTGTTTCCGGAAATATTAAAATACTTGGAAATTCAAATATGAACTGTATATGAAAATCATTTTAAAATCCGATGAGCAATGGGGTTTTTATATAAACCCAGCAAGTTTTCAAATATTTGCTATTAAAGAAGTTGTCCCAGAGAAATCCTTTGTTCTTATAAAAAATAGAGAATTTCTGCAAGAAATTAATAGAACAATTATTAGAAATACTTATGGTATTGTGAAAAATGAAAAATTAGAAAAGATGGATAAAAAAGATATTTCTGAACTGATTTCTGAAGCGTGCGCAAAATACATTTTAAAACATCACGATTTACCTCCAAGCTGCAAAGTTTCATCTGATTTGAGATATACAAAACCTGCAGTATTAGCTCTTTATGTTGGGAATTACGATGTTTTCCATCTCAAAATTACTGTTGATTATTTGAACGGAAAAAATCCTAAAGAAGTATTAGACCCAATAATTGCAAAAGGTCCAAAAAGCATCTTCATAGCTAAAAAAGAAGAGAGATGGAAAGTAGAGTATGCAAAAAGTGGACAAGCTGAATGCAGAAAGTGCGAAACTAAAATAGAAAAAAATGCTGTCAGGCTAGGTGAGCCTTCTTACTATCAGGAACATTTAACTTTCAAATGGTTTCATGAAAATTGCATTGATTGGACAAAATTCAAAATTGATCAAATTGCTGGTCTTGAGGTTCTTAAAGACTCTGATAAGTCTAGGATACAGAAGAAGTTAGCAAAACAATAAACCCTTGTAATGAAGCAAACATCAAAATCTATGAATTACAACCAGAAAAATAAAATTTACTAGCAAACTATTTCAATATGAGAAACTCTTCTATGTTGGTGATTATATGCCAGTTGTTCAAGTACACTTGTGGGAAGGTCGAACAGAGGAGCAAATTAAAGAAATTATAGAAGGAATAACAGACGTTTTTGTGAAAATGGGATCAAAGCCTGAATCAGTTAGAGTCCTTCTCCAAGATTATCCCAAATCTCATTGGGGAATGGATGGAAAACCTGCATCAGAGATGTGATTGTAACCATTCCCTCACTTTTTTATTATTTTATGCAATTCTTCCTCATTTTTGCGATATCACCTTTTTCATAAATGCGAGATTTTATATTTGACGATTGATTTAGTTGTACAGATATGAGATTTCAAAGTCGTCGTTCTATAAATGGTGTATTGGCTAGTTTGATTTTTGTTTTAATTGCATTATTAGTACTAGGGATTGTTACTGGAAAGATTATTTTCTACATTTTAATGGGTGTAGTTATTCTCCTTGTAATTCTAAGTGCAATAGGATTATTCACTTTTCTGAAGAAAACTGCTCAAGAAAGTACAGGTCCTCGTAAAAGCACCTATGATATTACTGAAGGCAAGAATTACACTGATGAAAATTTAGCAATCAAGCGGGAGAAAGATGACGATTCCACAGTTTCTAAAAAAGCACAAAAAGAAAGTTTTTGTGATTTCTGTGGAATGAAATTAGAACCTGGCGTAAAGAAATGTGACAATTGTGGAAAAGATTCAAAATAAGAAGTATCCGAAATTCAATTTCCATTTTTACTTTTTTTTCATAGTTTTTTTGCATAAGAGTAAAATTAAATTAGGTATTCTGTTAATGAATTCTGATAATGTTATTTACTCAACTCAACCACGCTAGTTGTAAAACTTACCTTATAGGTGTTGATGTTTCTTCAATAGTGCTTGTTGACCCTGTTTTAGAGCACGTTAATGATTATTTAACCTACCTCAAAGATAATAATCTGACTCTTTCTGCTGTAGTAGATACCCATTCTCATGCTGACCATATCTCTGGAGCAGCTGCACTAAAAGATCGTACAGATTGTCAATACATTATGCACGAAAATGCTCCTTCAAAATGTGTTACTTGGAGAGTGAAAGAAGGAGACTTAATTGAAATAGATAAACTGAGGATGGAAGTTATAGAATCCAAAGGACATACTAATGATGGCATTAGCCTCATCTGGGGTGATAATCTATTTACAGGTGACGCTCTCTTTCTTGATGATGGTGGTGCAGGACGGGATGATTTACCTGGAGGAGATCCTGCAAAACATTGGGAAACCTTGCAAAAATTCAACGATCTTCCTGATTATTTAATTGTTTATCCTGCACATGATTATCGAGAAAGAAAACCCTCCAGTTTAGCTAATCAGAAAATAACTAATCCCCATTTAAAGAAGAGAACTAAGAAAGAATTTGTAGCTTATTTGAATGATCTTAGACTAGGTCCTGCAGATTGGATGAAGGATGTTCTGAGAGCTAATTATTCCTGTGCTCAAGATCCTCAAGCTGCATGGATACCTGTAGATGCTCCTTCTTGTGAGGTGAAGGGAACATTAGAGGTAGGTGTGAATGAAACTGCGGTAGAGAGTATTTCGGTAAAATTACTCGCTGAAAGAATTAAAGCAAATAACCCTCCTTTGATGATTGATGTAAGAGAACCCCATGAACTAAAATTACGTATAGGAAACATAGAAGGTGTAGAAAACATACCCATAGGACAGTTGATCTCTCATTTGGACCTGTTAAGCCATGTAAAAGATGAAGAGATAGTCTTAGTTTGTCGATCAGGCGCAAGAGCATATACTGCCGCACAAATAATGAAAAAGGCAGGATTCAAGAAACCATTAGTGATGGATGGTGGAATGCTTGCTTGGAATAGGTTCAAATCGTAGTAGAATGATTGCAAATATTTAAAATAAGGGATTTTTATAAGATTCGTTGAATACTATGGGAAGAGTGAAGGAGTTTTGAGAAAGATAAGCATGGAATCTGCATTATTATTTTTCATATTAGCTGAGATTGGATTGTTTTTTTCAGGTTTTATCCTCGCGAAACTGGGATCCAATATTGGAGCAACGCTCATATTTATCGGAGTTGGAGGATTACTATTAGCGTTTATCTTTGTTAGAACTAAATTTTCTCACCTAAGCCAATATGGATATAACAGTCGTTATAAACGCAAGAGAGATGCAAGAATAGGGGCACATGCAAAAGATTTCAAGCCTTCAGCTGGTGTTGAAGAATTTTATTTCTGCGAAAACTGTGGTTTTGAAGTTTTGATAAGTATTAAGCAATGCCCCGAATGTGGAGGACCAATGAGAGAAATCAAGCCTACTGATATCTAAGCATGCTTGACTAGATGGTTGTTCTACTTGCAAGAGATATACACTTTAGCTGCATTCTCTCACATTAATCTAACATTTTAGATTTACTGTGCATTGCCAACCTAATTAAGCAAGAATTAACATGGACGAAAATAGATTAGCGATTAAAAATAAAGAAAAAAGACTATAAGATGTTAAGCCTTGGATCTAATTTCCTTTTGATAGAATATCAAAAGCTTTTTCGATGGTCTTTTTCTCTACAGCTGAAGGAGTAGGATCTTGACCAGCTTCACGGGTAATATTCTACAGAGTATACTCATTTGAATACCAAGAGATTAGGGTACTTAGAGTCTATACATGTATCTCCGAACATCGAAAAAGTGTTCTTGAAACCAAATTTCATAAAAATAAGATGAAAGAATAATTAAAGAAAAAATCTAATTGTGCCAACAAGTAAAATAATAACTCCTAGCACTGAAAAAATTATACTCAAGATAAGATGTTGATTATATTCTTCTTCTTTGATTTCTACACGAACATCTGTCTTTTTTATTTTGAATAATCGGATTAACAAGGGAAGCAAATTAAGAAAAATACCTATGAATGCAGCAATAGCAGATACTGCGTGAGTGATGATCACTGTGGTTAATTTTTCAGCATCCCACAATAAAACAGCAACAATCATGAAGATGATCAGGTTTATTAGAATAACACCAAGGAGTAATAATTGAAGAAACAATGTGCGAAAATACGTGCTTGTTTTTATAAGAACCTTGAATGCTTTAGAGGGTTCTGTGATAACTTCAGTC
>JAGXNV010000045.1 GCA_019894795.1 Candidatus Heimdallarchaeota archaeon
CGTTAAAGATGACAAAGAATTCATTGTAATTGATCCTGGTGTCAGTACATATCAGCTTAAGAAATTTAAGAAATTAGAAAAAGCTGGTTATCTCACATTAGATAAGATAAGCAGAATTTTTCTTACTCATCATCACTGGGATCATTCACTTCTTGCAAGCTATTTTCAACAAAGATTTGGTTCAAAGATTTATTGCCATCTATTAGAAAAAGAAGGAGTTGAAAACGGTGATGTGATTTACAACCTTTACTGGGAGAGTTTTGAAATATTAGAGAGTGACATCAAACCTTTTCCAGATTGGGCTATTAAACTTGTACTCTGGTTTATGTGGAGAAATTATAAACCTATGAAGGTCAATGATACGTTTATGGAAGGAGATGAACTATCTGCTAATGAAATAATACAAGTTATCGAATTACCTGGACACACACCTGGAATGGTGGGATTTTATTTTCCTGAGTCAAAGGTTTTTTATGTTGGTGATTTATTTGACTCTGAATTTGGATTAGCAATGAATATTAATAATCCCTTCTCTAATTTTGATTGTGCTTTGAGTTCCCTAAACAGGATTCTTGATTTTGATGTAAATATTCTTATTCCTGGTCATGGAGGGTCTATATATGGAAGAGAACATTGTTTGATGTATGCAAATAAAAAAATCGAAGAAGCAATTGAAATTAGAGAAAAATTACTTGGATTGTTAAAACAAAAAAAATGGAAACTCATGAATTTAGTCAAGGCAATTATCCCAAAACCATATAGCATCACAAAGATTTACCTTTCTAGACATTTCATCTATGTTCTACTAGTAGATATATGGAAAAATGAGGGGTTGAAAATCGAAAAGAGAGGAAGAAGAAATTTAGTTTATCGATAACTTATCGATTATAGGATAAGAATTAAAAAGCTTAAGATTTTTTGTATATTTAGAAAAGGTGTCTTTATGGTAAAAAGAAATCCCACACAATTTTTGAAAGAAGAATATCAAAAAATTCAAGCAGAAGGTAGAGAATGGGTTCATAGAAGTTTGGAAACACCATCTGAAACACAAGTTATCGTAGATGGAAAGGAACTTCTCATGCTTTGTTCTAACAATTACTTAAATTTGAGCAATCACCCTCACTTGAAGAAAAAAGCGATAGAAGCAGCAGAAAAACTTGGTGCTGGTTCTGGATCTGTGCGTGCTATAGCTGGGAATATGGCTATACATGAAGAATGGGAAAGAAGACATGCTGAGTTCAAAGAACAAGAAGCAGCGATGGTCTGGATGAGTGGTTTTATAGCTAATGAAGGTGCAATACCAACTTTGGTTAGAAAGGATGATTTCATTCTAAGTGACACGCTAAATCACGGATCGATCATCGATGGTGTTAGACTAACAAAAACACAGAGAAAGCTTTACGAACACTGTGATATGGGCAGTTTAGAAGAACAACTTAAAATAATTGATTCTGAAGATCCAAATGGCGAAAAGAGAATTCTGCTTATCACTGACGGAGTATTTTCCATGGATGGAGATATGTCTCCCTTGGATGAGATAGAGAAACTAGGTTCTGAATATGGTGCTATGATTTACGTAGATGATGCTCATGGCGACGGTGTTCTTGGAAGGGATAAGAAAGGCAAAGGAATTGTAGATCACTTTGGTTTACAAGGCAAGGTTCAAGTCGAAATGAATACTTACAGTAAAGCTATGGGTGTGGTTGGAGGGTCAATAACCGGTTCCCAAGATTTAGTTAATTTCCTCCGGAATACAGGTAGATCTTATCTTCTCAGCGGATCTCAACCTCCAGCAGTTGCTGGTGCAGCAATTGGTGCTTTAGAAGTTCTTGATCCTAAATCACAATACTTTGAACCAGTTGTTGAAAAACTTCTAGAGAACTGTAGTTACTTCAAGAGCAAAATTGTTGATATGGGGTATGGTCACGCTATTACTGCTGCTTCAGCAAGATGTCCAACAGCTATAGTTCCAATCATTTGTGGTGAGAACGACGTTGCAAAGAATCTTAGTGATAGGCTCATGGATGAAGGAATTTTTGCATTACCAATTGTATTTCCTATGGTCCCAAGAGGTACAGCTAGAATCAGAGTTATGATGAATGCTGGACTAACAAAAGAAAACTTAGATTTTGCTTTAATGAAATTTGAAGATCTTGGACGAGAATTAAAAATCGTCTAGTTTTACATCTTCCTTTCTTCTTTTTATTTTGAAATTCATCAAATTTATTAATCAAAGGTTGAGGGGAAGCTTAGAGATGGTGAAAAGAGATCTCAATTTCATTGCTGGTTTTCTAGGAGTAAATGTAAGAAGGGGATATTCTTTTGCTGGAAAATATGACCAAAGAAGCTTGATTTCATTATATTCTAGAATTCGTCCAGTTAATCGAATTAATACTTTTTTATCTTTCTCAATTACTAACGTGTCTAACTTTTTCGATATCATCTTAGTTTGTTCAATGTTGAGCTCAATAATTTCCATCGGTTTACTATTAAGCTCGATAAATTTCACATGAACACTATTTGGTTCAATATCTATAAGCAAACATCCTTTAGGTTCAATCGATTCCATGAAGCTGGTTCTTTCAGTTGAACCAGTATAATACACCCGATTGTTTTGAATTCTCTGAGCTCTATGGATATGACCTGATAGAAACAACTGAGCATTTCTCGGAAAAGAATCAGTAATCAACGCATCGATACGATTCTTAAATTCAAATCTATGAGGTCCAAAGGTAGCTCCATTGAATAATTGATGGTTTAATATTATGAAAGATTGCCTGGAATCTTTCTCAATTTCTCTCCTTAATTTTAAGAATGTACCCAACGGATTGCGAAATTCATAAGGGAATGAAATGACCGATATTGCACCAAAATCTACTCTAGCTAACTTATTTTGAAAATATACATCTTCATTAAAGTGGCTCATCAAAGTTTCAGGTAGCACTGATTTGTCATGATTTCCAGGAATACCCACGAATTTTATTCCACTCCTTGAAAAATCCTCAATGATGGAGTAAGCTTTCGAAATTATCGGTTTAGGAGGTTTTGATCTGTTAAACATATCGCCTCCATGTAAAACTACATCAACCTCTTTTTCTTTGGCTATTTCCAAAGCATTTTCAAAAGCTTCGAACATGTTGTGAATTGATTCTTTTCGAGCTTGAGCAGTATTGCCGTACATATGACCAAAATGAGTATCAGATAGAGCTAGAATACGCATTAAAACAACTCACAGTATATTCGAAAGCAATTCAATTTTTCACTATTTAAACCTAAAATACTAATGCATTCAGATTAGAATGTAAAGAACTGCATACTTGAATTTTCCCTAACTAGCTTCTTTCTACTTTCCTCTAACAGATATTATATATAAGAAAATAACAAGTAGTTTACAACCTTAATTGGGGGTTTAAACATGAAAAAGAAGATTATTACTGTAGGAATTTTACTGTTGCTAAGTTATAGTATAATTGGAGTAAGTTTACAACAAGTTGTTGCAGAAGACTTTCCCCCTGCTTTATCTCTATTAGCTCCTTTTGAAGCCAGCATTTTTCTCGATGGTTTTAATAGTGAGTGGGATGATTATTACCAAGGTGTGATCGATGTTACACCTTTCTATGAAGATATTACTTCTGCATCAATTGAAGTTGTAGAATTTTTACCTGTAACTATTAATTTCGCACATAACTCAACTCATCTGCATGTATATGCATTCATTCCTGAAACACATGGAATCATAAATGGTATTCTACTCCACTTCTTTGGCAAAGAAGGTATGGAAGATGGTATGCAAATGGATGCAATCTATGACACTGTTTTAGATGTTGCATGGCCTGATGATGGTGTTTATGAACCACCTCAACCTGATGAACATTTTGGTGGAACACAGGATGCTGCTGCAAAAACATTCAAAATGATTGGTGTTGGAACATACTTTGAAGGTACCAAACTCATCAATTCTGGAGACGTTATGGGTAAAGACATCGCTCTTGGGTGGGGTGATGCTATAGCAGTAGAAGTGCTAGTTTGGGTTGGTACTCAACCAAACTTAGAAGGACCTAACTGGGGTTCTATTAGTCCTGATGGTTTTAATTATATCAGACTAGATATTGGTGCTAATCAAGGTGACTTATTAGATATCAAAGTTCCTCAGAAGATAGAACAACACTGGGTTATTGGAGAGGAATACGAAGCTGAATATATTAGCACAACTATAACTATAGATGGACACGATACAGATTCAGTTTGGGCAGATGTTATTGAATATAATCTCTCATTATCAGGTTATGACTTTAATACTGGAGAATGGTTCTCAGGAGATAAAATTGAAGGATTTATCAAGATATTTCATGATGGTACAAACTTCTATGTGCTCTTCAAAATTTATGATGTTACAATGAATGAGAGAGATGACTCTATGTTTATCTTAGGTGATTCTGAAGATATGTTGAATTTAACAGATGGAACTGACTTTGTATCTATAAATCAATATGGTTATTTTGACCAAATCATCCATCCTCAAGATAATACTGGTTCAAAACCAGATTTTGACGCAGGAGGAACCAATGATGGTAATGGGAATGTGACCTATCAAGGCAACTATAGACTTGTAGAATTTTCTAAACCTATGGTTCCTAATGATCCAGATGGTAGAGATTTTAATTTCTATGCAGGAGATACAATGTATCTCTCATACCTAATCAGTCAAGATAGTGATATGGGTCCTAATTACTTCCATTTGAAGGATGACAATGGAAATGTTGCTTTCATCATCAATCCTGTTAAGTTTCTCAAAGAAGGTGAAGAACCTACAGGAGGAGATGAAAATACTTTTGCACTTGGATTTAGTGCAGTAGATCTATTCTTAATCTTAGCAGCATTATCTCCAGTTGTTCTGATTGTTTATAAAAGAAAGAAGAAATAAACTTCTTCTTTTCCTAAATTTTTATTCATTATGTGTATCGGTTAAATTACATATCCAAAGGGGTTTTCTTTCGATAAATGTGTAGAGACTTTCAGCTAAAGTAGTATCAAAATCATAAATTTCTCTCAGTTTTTCATCAATACCTAAAACTTTCATTTTTTCTTTTATCTCAATTTTAAGAAAGGAATCAACATTCAAAACAAAAGTATTTCTCTTAACTAAGTTTTCTAGAAAATCAAAGATTTTTTGCCCTTTCTTTGTAAGATAAATGGCCCATCTCTCATTGTCAATAAATGGTCCAGCTACAACATCAACATGTTTTGTATATCGTTTTAGAAACTCCAGTGATTCCTTGGATGTTATAGATGGTCCGTCCTTTCTTATAAGATGCTGAGGATCAGCATTCATGAGTGAAACCATTAACCCATAATAATCATCTGACACAAAAGTCTGAGCTCTTTCAAGAATGTAATTGTTAGCAAAAATCTCTGATTCAAAGGCTGATTTAATGGAAAGTGCTTTTTGCCAGCAGATTTCAGATTCTTGATAATTCCGCTTTAACATTAAAACTAAGGTTTCTCTGCCTGTTGAGATAATTTTTCTCACTAAATCATCAAAAAGTGGGATCTCACATTGAAGGTCTTCGAAGAAATGAATAGTTGGATTAAATTTGTAAGTATTTGCAGCGGCAATCAATGACATAAATTGTAGTATTGAAACATCCGCAGCAACATTATCTTTTGGATTTAGAGGATCATGAACATAAAGAGGATAATATCTCAGAAGCATTTCACTTGTTAATGAATCAACATCTTCAATTTGTTCTTTTTTCCTTTTTACGTCGATTACTGTTCTAGGTCTCCAACTGCTTATTCCTTTTATTGTTTCCCAAAAAGACCCATAAAAAAGAATCAGGAGTTCGCATAAATATCCATTGAAACCTACTGCTCCAATTTCATTTCTATAAACTCTAATGGTTTTCATGAATTTTTTGAGTAATAGAACTTCAATTCTTTCATTTTCTTGCATATGAGTTAGTACATATTGAGAATGCATTGGAACATAATCAAAAATTGAAATTTGACTCTCACCAGGTGTTACTTCAAAACAAACAAATAAATTAACCTGTTCATCTTCTGCAGTTATTCGCAAATGAGGTATTTTTCCTGTTCGTTTCTTTACTTCTAATAGCGATTTCTTTATTCTATCCTTTCGTAGTCTTTTAGCAAGGGAATCAAGAATTTGGTGTACTTTAGCTTTTTCTGTTTGAGGTAATATTAATAACAAATCATAAACTTCATCTTCTCCCAAATAGGTTTTTCTTACGAAAGAACCTTGTACTTCTACTCTCCCAACGAAACCAAGAGAATTTAAATCTAAGAGTATTTTTTCCTTCAAAATAAAAAGTAATTCTCTTATTTCTTCATGTCTTTCCCATTGTACTTGGATTACTTCGATTACTTGCTGCTCAACTTTCTTATGAACATTGTTATTTTCTGCTGAATTAGAGATTTTATCACTCATAATATCACCTTTGCTCTTTAGCTCCAAACTCATTCATTCGCAATTTTTTCATGTAGAGTTGAGTACTCGGGACCGTCAGGTTTTAAGATAGATTGTTTCAGTTTTACTGAAGCAATCTTTTGTCTTCCACATTTGATATTAGAGAGATTATGAACAGCTAACATTAATTCTTTTCTATTCTGAGAAGATTTGACTCTAGCTATAGTCAGATGAGGTGTAAATGAGCGATTATCTGTTTCAAAACCACTTTTCTTAAGTTTCACACGTAACTCTCTCTGAATATCTTTCAAAACTGCAACATCGCCTTCAATAGCACAGTAAACAACTCTGATATGCTTTTCATTGGGTAGAACATTTGGTCTATTCACATCAAGTAGGAAATAATTAAAGCTTAGAGTGTCTATTATGTTCTTTACAGAGTCTATTTCTTTTAGAGTTAAATCTCCTAAAAACTCTAATGTAATATGAAGTAGTTCCGGAGCTACAAGTTTTAGTTTTGCTCCACTCTGATTAATTAAATTTTGAATTTCTACAACCTTGTTGACAATTATTGGATCAGTAAATTCTATAGAAACAAAAGCTCTGACCATTAACACTTAATAAAATTAACATTTTTTAAACCTTTATTCTCAAAATTGCAGATTCTTTTGTTTGATAAAACTTTTAACCTCCTCCAATATTTCTTTTTTGAGCTTCATGACAGAATCAAAAATAAGAATCATTGGGGTCACTGGTATGCCAGGTTCTGGTAAGAGTGTTTTTGCAGATCATGCTAACAACAGAGGATATCAAACAGTAGTAATGGGTGATGTTGTTAGGGCAAAAGTGCTTGAATACGGATATGACCCTACACCTGATACAAGTAGAAAAGTCATGATGGAGTTGAGGGAAAAACATGGAGAAGAAGCTGTAGCTCATCTTACTTGTCAAGTAATAGATAAATTAACTGAAGAAGGAAATAATAAAATAATTATTGATGGGATAAGAAGCCAAGCTGAAGTTAAACATTTCAGAAAGCATCTAGAAGATAATTTCATCATTGTAGCTATTCACGTTGATCCATTAATTAGATATGATAGGTTGAAGCTCAGAGGAAGAAGCGATGCACCTAAGACAGAAAAAGATTTTGCTAAACGAGATGAAGCAGAAATAAGTTTAGGATTAGGTGAAACAATAGCTTTCTCTAACTATATACTTTGCAATAATCGAACAATAGATTCTTTCGAAGAATTATCATTATCACTGCTCGAAGATTTAGAAAAGGTAGTTTAAAATGAATCCTACTTTATCTTTAGATATCCTCTTTTACTCAACTGAGAGTAGAGAAAAATTGGAAAAATGCATTACTAATTTGCTGGGTTATTTACCTCAACTAATAGAGGAAGAATATAAAGATCATTTGATTTTGAGAGGCAATGAGGTAAAAATAGAATCTTTACAGTATCTTTTCGATTACATAAGGAAAGCAAAAATTCTTGATACAGTCAGAAGATGTGTATTTATAGATAATGAAAAGCAGGAGTTGGTTTTCAATTTTCATAAGCAAGCTCTTTATGTTAATAAAATAGCTATAATAACACGTGACACATCCTCGCCATTAGGAAACCTTCGACTCAAGATTAAAGCATCTGATCCTCTAATAATTCTAGATTGGATAGCTCCAGAAACTGAGGAAGGGCATGAAATAACAAAACGTTCTTTCGAGGAAATTTACCAATTGTAGATTAAACATGAACAGTTAATCCATCATATGCAAGAATGCAATTTGTGAATATCTCTTTAGATTTCTTCAATGACTCATTTAGATTATTGTGTAATTCTGAAAAATGCGTTAAAACTAGTTTATTTACGTTTGCAATCTTTGCAACAAATGCTGCATCAGTACAAGTTGAATGGAAGTGTTTCTTTGCTCTAAGTTTTTCTGAATGAGGATATGTTGAATCATGTACGAGCAAGTCTGCATTAGATGAGTGGTTTATGACATGCTCATCTAGAGGAGTGTCTCCTGTAATGACTATTTTAATTGGTTTTATTGGAGAGACATCCAAAATCTCTGAAGGATTAATAATATCTCCGTTAACTTCGATTGGTGTTCCATTCTGTAATTTTTTCCACATCGTTCCTTTTGGTATGTTTTTTTCAATTGCTCGTTCTACATTAAAAACACCTAAAGATTGATGCGAAACAATTTTGTAGCCAAAACAATTTACACCATGTGAAACTGGAAAGGATTCGATGTAGAAATCAGAGTTTGAAAGAACTAATCCACCATTTGTTTCTATCACCTTAATCTCGTAATCTGGATTTAACCTATGGGCTAATAGTTGAAGAAATATAAAAGAAGAAGTCCACGGAGGACCTATAATAGTTATTGATCTTGAAATATCGTAAAAACTTCTTGTAGTCAATAGTCCTATTAATCCAAGTGTATGATCTGAATGCAGATGAGTAAGTAGGATAGTTAAGTTGGAAAATCCTATTTTATGTTTTAGCATTTGTACTTGAGTAGCCTCTCCTACATCAACTAACAAATTATGGTTCTTATATTTAATCGCTATAGAACTCTGTCTTCTTTCTACTTGCGGTGGAGCTGAAGATGTTCCTAGAAAAGTTACAGAGAATTTATCACTCATCCAATCACTTCAGAACAATTATTCTTCTAGTTAAAGATTTATGTATTCTAGTATCTAAAACTTTCTGAACCGAAAATCCTGCTCTCTCAGCTAATAATTCCGAACGATGTTTAGCTGGACTGCTGAAGACCAAGTAACCATCTTTCTTAAGTATGGTCCGAGATTCTATAAGAAAATCATAGATTAAATTGTTAACATTTTCACCATGAGTAGAAGATTGTATTGAATATGGTGGATCTGTAGCAATTGCGTCTACTTCCTTAATTGGTAGAAATCTTGAATCTGAGCGAATTATGGAAGAAAAATTATTCTTATAGAATTTCATATTCTGATTACATCCATGGATAGCAAATTTATCAACATCTGAACCTATCACATTTGCTCCAATAGTTGTTGCTTCAATCAGAAATCCTCCTCCTCCACAAAATGGATCATAAAACATCTCATCTCGTTTGATTCTACAGAGATTAACAATTGCTCTTGCAAATTCAGTTTTCATGGCTCCAGGTCTGAAGAATGGCCTATTACCAGGTTCTCTACTTTCGAGTTCCGCCCAATTTATTGCCCAAATTTCTAACCCAAAATACATTCTCTTACCTATGAGAATGCCAAGGAAAAGATAATCTGGATTTTTCAAATTTGCTTTAAGTTTCTGTGATTTATAATTTTCATATATGAAGTTTCCTAGTTCTCGCTCTAGTTGTGGTAAGTCTTTTTTTATTTGTTTCCTACCTACTTTCTTAACTCTCACCGCAAATGTTTTGTTATCTTGTATTTCTGGCATGGAGATGAGCTCATGCAATTTTAGTTCATCTTCGTCTACAGAACCAATTGATATCAAAGATAGAATAGAATGGAGAAAAGCACACCTTTCTGCTGCGACTAAAGGGTTTTGGTTGGTCTCAAATACAAGTATTTGATCACCTTTCTTCTCAACATTATAATTGATATTTTCAGCTTCTAATGTAGCAAAAAACTCTTCATAACCAAGGTTTTGATAATTACCTCTAACATGGGCTAGATATTTTCTCATAGAAACTTATCCTCAATAAATTTACTCAAAATAGGGCTGATATCGATTTGTTCTATATCATCTCTTGAAATGGTATTGGATGAATATATAGTAGTTTTTCCAGATTCTGTTAAATTTTCAATTACATCAGTTCTTGATAAAACATGTACAAACATGATTGCAACAGAATTAGCACCACATTCAAGAATAAAGTTGCAAGCAACTTTAGCTGTAGTACCTGAGCTGATAATATCATCAATGATAAGTACGTCCTTGTTCTGAAAATCGTAATTAGGTTTTTCAGTCGTAATTTCATGAGTAATTGGATCCCTTGTTTTAGTTAGGATAAAATGTGAGAGAGAGAGTTCAGTTGCTATTTGCAAAATGTCTTCTTCACTTCCTTTATCAGGTCCAACAAGTACCCATTTTGCTTTTGTTCTATGTTTAAAAAATTCCTTAACCATGTAGGCCATAACGTTTAGATTTAATTTCTCCAATTCAGGATCATGACTTAAATATAGCTCCTTGTTGTGTACATTGATGGTCAAGATACTATCAACACCTGAACTCTGAAGATATGACAGAGTTAAATGATGAGAAAGAACTTCTCCCTTCAGTTTCCTTTTATCTGCTCTTGCGTAACAGAGATAAGGTATTATTACGATGACCCTATCTGCCCCCATTTCTTTAAGGGTTGATGCGATAAGCATTATTTCCAATAAACTCTTTTCTTGATTTGGGTACGTTGATTGAATTATTATAATGTCTTCTTTTTCTACAGAATCATCTATCTGAAGATATGTTTCTCCATCATAAAACTGCTTAAAACTAAAATTCACTGATGTAAGATTTAATTTGCTTAATATTTTTTTTCCTAATGAGTTTGAATTTGGACCTATTAATATCTTCATCTGATGCACTGAGTCTTACACAATCCTAAGGATTTAAAGAGTTTTTTCAACAAACTTCCTTCTCTAGTAGTAACCACTCAAGTAAAATGAATAAAAACATATATTTATTAAAGCTGTAACAAGATAATTATTCAAAGGTTTGAACATTTTCTTGTGATAGTTATGGTAGCGAAATCCAAAAGTGTTTCTAAGAAATCTAAAACAAAAAGAGATATTCTATTGGACATTGACTTTCACGACACAAGTGAGATATCTGTTCCCCCTCGTTTAATAGATCAAGTAATTGGTCAAGAAAATTCTGTTGAGATAATAAAAAAAGCAGCTTTACAAAGAAGACATGTTCTACTTATTGGAGAACCTGGTACCGGAAAAAGCATGCTAGGACAAGCAATGGCTGAATTACTACCCAATGAGGAACTTGTTGATGTTCTTTGTATTGCTAATCCAAAATATCCAAATCAACCTAGAGTAGCTACTCTTCCAGCAGGTCATGGAGCAAGAAAGGTTGAAATGGACGCTGAAGTAGCAAAGAAGAGCGGTAACAAACGTTTTATTATTTCTTTAGCCATACTATTTGCGATCATCGGATACGCATTAATTGCAACAGCTGGCAATATCCAGAATCAACCAACTACTCTTTTAATGGCCATGTTTGTAGGTTTCTTTATTTTCTTTATGCTTAACCAATCGAGAGGTAGAACTGAAATGTTAGTTCCTAAATTATTGGTTGATAACGCGAAAAGAGAAAAGGCTCCATTTAATGATGCAACTGGATCCCACGCAGGAGCGTTATTAGGAGACGTTAGACATGATCCTTTCCAATCTGGTGGATTAGGTACTCCTCCACATGAGAGAGTTGAAAGTGGTCTTATACATAAATCTCATCTTGGTGTTCTTTACAGTGATGAAATTGGTACACTAGAAATGAGAACTCAACAAAAACTATTAACAGCTATGCAAGAAGGTAAATTACAGATTACAGGACAATCTGAGCTAAGTAGTGGTGCTATGGTTCGATCTGATCCAGTTCCTTGTAATTTTGTTCTAATTGCAGCTGGTAATATTGAAACTACTAGAAATATGCATCCTGCTTTACGTTCTCGAATCCAGGGGTCAGGCTATGAAGTATATATGAAGGATACAATGAAGGATTCTCCGGAGAATAGAAGAAAGTTAGCTCGTTTTTGTGCTCAAGAGATTGTCAAAGATAGAAAAATCCCCCACTTTTCTAAAGACGCAGTTGAGGAAATCATATATGAAGCTCAAAGACGTGCAGATAGAAAAGGTCAGCTCACTCTTCGATTAAGAGAATTGGGCGGATTAATTCGTGCTGCTGGAGATCTTGCAAAGGAAAGAAATGAGATATTGGTTTCTTCAGAAACTGTAGTATTAGCCAAGAAACTAGCTAGAACCCTCGAAAATCAGATAAGTGACGATTATGCTGATGACAGAAAACTCTATAAGATTTTCAATACAGAATTAACAAAAGTTGGCAGAGTAAATGGTTTAGCTGTCATTAATAAGCAATCGGGGATTGTTATGCCCATTGAGGCTGAAGTTGTTCCTGCTTTTAGTCGCAGAGAAGGTAAAATAATTGCTACTGGTCAACTAAGAATAATAGCTAGAGAAGCAGTTCAAAATGTTTCAGCTATTGTCAAAAAATATGTTGGAAAAGACATATCTGAATTTGACTATCACATTCAGTTTGTTGGCGCATATGCTGGTATTGAAGGTGATTCCGCTTCAATATCAATTGCAATAGCAATAATATCAGCTTTAGAGAAAGCTCCAATCAGACAAGATACAGCAATGACTGGAAGTTTAACGGTAAGAGGTGTGGTTCTACCTATTGGTGGTGTAACCGCAAAGATCGAAGCTGCTGTAGAAGCAGGAATTAAGCGTGTGATTATTCCAATACAAAACGAAGATGATGTCAAAATTGAGGAAGAATACAGGAATAAAGTAGAGATTATACCTGTCTCAAATTTTCTTGAAGTTCTTAGAGCTTCATTACCTGTTGAATATCATTACGTCGCAGAAAAGTATGAAGAACTAGCCATAGAAGCCCTTGGTGTAGACACTAGGAATAAACCTAAAAACTAATCTTCAAGGTGATTTAGATGACAACATCGGGTTTTTATTTCTATTATTGCGATATCATAGCTCAACCTAATGATGAGGAGCAATTTGAAGATTTTAATGAATTTGATATGTACGTCAACTTAGCTGAAAGAGAACTTGCCGAAAAGGAACCAAAACGTCAACCTCATTTGGAGACACAGCTGTTTAACCCAGATTGGGTAGAGATTAGTTTGAAATTTCGTGCATCTTATAGAGATGGTGCTGAAGATATCCATCGTTTTATTGATCTCGTAACAGAAATATTAACAAGTCAGTTAAATGTTACAATTGTAGAGTTCAACATAGTTAACATTATGTAGAAATGAAAATTGATGGTTCTATTAAGATAAAACAACATTCAATTTTGTTTGGCATTTATTACAATAACCTTGTAAAGATACCCTTCTCACTTCTGTAGCATACGAATTTCTGTGTATTAGCAGTTCGTTACAATTTGGACAGTATGTATGTAAAGTATCGTGTTCTGGGATCCCATCAATGTATACATAGTGTAAACCGACTTCTTTAGCAGCTTTGTATGCAGCCTCCAAGAGTTCTTTAGATGTCGGAATGAAATCTTTAGTTCTATATACAGGTATCAATCTGGACAGATGTAATGGCACTTCTAATGATACTTCATCTCTTACCCATTCAGCAAATTTTCTTGCAGCATTTGCATCGTTGTTTAAACCTTCATGGATAACCATATGAAATTCCATAAGTTTTCCACTAGCAAATATTATTTTGATGATGTTCTTAATGTGATCAAAACTACCTCCACGACAGTTTTTTGAATAACCTTCATCATCTAAATTTTTAATATCTAAAGTAACAGCATCCACATATTCTAGCATCTCTCTAACTGGTTGTTCGTTGAAGTATCCATTAGTGCGAATAAGTATCTTTAATCCTCTTTCTTTGGCTAATTTAGCAGTATCTCTTACCCACTCAAAAGAGATTAAGGGTTCAGCTTCACCGAAACTTATCACTCTAGAACCAGATGCAGAACCAAACATAACAGCTTGATCAGGCGCAAATCTTTTTCCTGTAAATGTCTCAGGATCCATATGTATTTTGTCAGGCATTGAACAGTAGTCACAATCTAAGTTGCAATTATAAGTTGCAAATGTTTGTGCTCTTGAATTTGGAAAGAAGTGATATACATGTTGTTTTTCTATCATGTCTATTTTCATATCTGTCATACCATAAGTTAGAGAATAGAGTTTTCCAGCTATGTTTTTTCGAGCTGAACATTGTCCTGTCTCTCCCGGTTCGATTATACATTCAAAAGGACACAGATGACATTGAATGCTCTGTTCCTCTTGATCTAATATTTCATAATATTCAGCTTCGTGAAGTTGGGAATGGGACATATAATCAAAACAAAGTTTTGCCTTCATTATTAAATTTTTTTAAACTAACAACTATTAATAGAGAGAACCTAAGCATAAGTATATTTAATAGATAAGACTCGGTCTAAAAATCTGAAAAGAGAGTTCATTGCCTTATATCCTCAATATCGAAAGATAATTCTTTTATTTTCCCATAACATTTTGGACAATTTTTATTATCTTCAGCCCAATCAAGTAGTTCATCCCTATGAAAAATATGTTCACAGGGTTTGATAATAGTGATTTCTTCACTTTTATTGATGATTTTATTACAAAGGTTGCAAATAGGGGTCTTATTTCCGCATTTCATGCATACCAAAGCTCCTTGTGATGTGATATCTGTGATATTATCTCCACAGAACATGCAATAGTATTGCTTTCTTGCTAATTCTTGTTTCTTTTTTACTTTGGCAATAAAACCTGCAATACTGAATCCCATTAGGATAAGTCCAAAGAAAATTATCGGGAACATTATTACAAATAAAAACCATAGATCTTCATCTGAATAATACAATGGGATGGAAATACCAAGATAAGTTGCGAAAATTAATAGAGCTGCAATGAGCATTCCTATTCTCATGTTTATTAATCGACAACGAATTGAACAATAACTACTATCAGTAAAACCAAATTTTTGCTTCTTAACTTCAATCAAATCATTGCATGTTTTGCATCTAAGACTCATTTCAAGATAATCTTGGTTTATGCTAAATATAAATTCATTCATTTTCAAGAACAAAAGATATTTCAAATTAAAGCTCAATAGTTAACTTATGTTACCTTTACTTCGAAGAGATTCACAAACTGTTTGGCAGCAACATGAATTGAAAGACAGATTAAATCACTATAAAGAGATTTTTCAGAAAAAACGTTTACCGCGTTACAAACTTGCTAGACTATTTCATACTCCTTACAAAGAAATTTTGGATCAGGATGAATTAATG
>JAGXNV010000046.1 GCA_019894795.1 Candidatus Heimdallarchaeota archaeon
GATCAAAACTCTTTGAAATTAGAGAGAAAAGAATTCATCCATTAAAAGATGATAAAATTCTTACAGATTGGAATGGTTTAATGATAGCTGCTTTAGCTAAATCAGCTAGAGTTTTTGAGAATAATGAGTATCTAGAAGCTGCCGAACGTTCAGCCAATTTCATATTGAAGGAGTTGGTTGACGAAAAAGGAAACCTTCTTCATCGTTATAGGGAAGGGAATGCTGCAATTCTGGGGAATCTCGATGACTATGCCTTTTTCATTTGGGGTTTGATTGAATTATATCAAACATCTTTCAAAGCTGAGTATTTGGAAAAAGCAATTGAACTTAATGATTTAATGCTTAGAAATTTCTGGGATGAAGAAACTGGAGGATATTTCTTCACTTCAACAGATAGTGAGCAACTGCTAATACGAGAAAAACAAATTTATGATGGTGCAAAACCCTCAGGAAATTCTGTAGCCATGTTAAATTTAGTGAAATTGGGACGATTATTATCTGATCCCAAATTGGAGGAGCAAGCGAACGTTTTAATGGAAAATTTCGCATCTCAAGTGCAAAGAGTACCTTACGCTTATACATTCCTTTTAAGTGCCTTAGATTTCTTTAAAGGACCTTCATTTGAGATTGTAATTGTCGGTGATAATCAATCTGATAAAACAAAAGAAATGATAAGATCTTTTAACAGCAAATTCATACCAAATAAGGTTCTAATCTTAAAGGAAATTGGAGATGATAGGATTTCAAAATCTATTGAAATTCTCGAGAATTATAAACAAATTAATGAAGAACCAACTGTTTATATCTGCAAACAATTTGTATGTAAACAACCAACAAACGATGTTGAAAAAATGTTGGAGTTACTAAATAGCAATGAAGATTAATCTAGACACATTAAGCTTCGAAGAGTTCCTTAAGATAGTGGAAATTCTCAAACAAGGCAAGAATCCTGAAAAAGAACAGTGGAAAGCTCTTTTTTCAATTCCTTTTTAATAGAACTCTAGACTTGATTCTCAAGTAAACCAATTTTAACAGTTTTAATATGCCAAACAAGATAGATAATAAGCATAAAAATAATATCAAATAACCCAATTCCATGGAATCAGGATAATATATTGCATATTCTCTAATAATATTTATTTCAAAAAACAGAATTATTATTTGAGTAAACATTGTTACAACTAAGAATGGTCTTACCCTTTTAAATGCCAATAGAGATATGCTGAAAGTAAACATCGTGAATGCTATCAGAATGGACATCAAGGTTATATTGATTGGAGAGTATTTTACAGAAGAAAAGCCTCCCCCAATAGAAATTAGCGTCTCTTCTTGATTGTAAATTATAAGGAAATTTAGAAGAGGTACTAATATGAATGAATACAGATATACCCAATTCTTCAACTTTTTCTCATCTGTAAAAAGTGATTTTATTAAACTTATCATTCCCTTAAAACCTTTCCATGATAGATCCCAATTAAACTCCTTTAGGCTCCTGATAGTTGGCATTAATTCCCACTCTTTCATCTACTATGCACAAAAGAATATATAATTATATCTTAAAAAAAGAAGAAAAATAAGATGAAGCTCTAATACTTTAATTCTCTTTTTTGGAATATAATTAAGGCAACTACTAGTGCAGCTAAACCTACTCCTAATAAGATGAAGAAATCTCCTACTGGGAAAGTTCCAGAGGACATAATACTATTTGGATCCATGTAGTTGAAAACTGAGAAGTACTTGATGAATTCTACAGATTCTGTCATTCCACCAATTCTATTCAACAAATACATTCCAAAGATCACAGCTGCTGAACCAACTACAGCTTTCCTTGAATCGAGTAGAATAACTGAGCACAGAAGCGCTAAAGCCCCAAGGCTGAAAAACAACATCCAAGTCCCTATCAATGCATATGTTAGAGCTATATAATCAATTTCAACATTCAAGTGTGCATTGTTATATTGTACATATTTAGTGCTCGCAAAAGTAAATAGCATGATTACTAAAGGATACAGTAGGCAGTAAAACAGATATCCACCGAATTTCTCAAGTAAAAATCTCCAGCGTGGGATAGGATAACTTAACATTACATCAAGTGTTTTCTTATCTATTTCACTTGTAATGATCTTTGTAGTTACGAAAATTGTGGTGAAAAGCAAAAAATATTCCAGTATGAGGAAGATATACATCTGAAATGCACCTGACCATTGTGAAATATCAATTAATCCTAACTCCCCCAACATTGCTTGATATATCGGACTCTCTAGAATCGTAGTGAATACCTCAGAAGCTTTTCTCATTTCAGGCCAAATTACCGCTATTAAAGGAATAAACAGTCCTAATGAAATTGGTGCAATTATACCACCTTTCCATTTCTTCTTCAAATAATTTAGAAATATATGTACCATTGTTTTCACCTAATCGTAATAATGTAGAAAGATTTCTTCTAGGCTTGAATCTTCAATAGATAATCTCTCAATTTTATATTTTGATAGCCAATTTAAGAGCTCATTAATGTTCTCCTTAATTTTGAGTTTGAAGTTTCCGTTATTTTCTTGATTAACTTCTAAAACAAAAGTAAGCTCCTTTATCTCTTCTATTTTTGGCACTTTGCTAGATGAAAATCTTACAAATACATTCTGTAGGAATTTTCTTCTGAGGTTTTCTATCTCCTCTACAAGAACCATCTCTCCATTCTTTATAATTCCAACTCTATCACAGATAGCTTGTACTTCTGTTAAATCATGAGAACTAAGAAAAATAGTTACTCCTTCTTTTTTTAGACGTTTTAATAGCTTATGAAATTTAGCTGTTATCAAAGGATCCAATCCTGAACTGGGTTCATCTAGAATCAGAAATTCAGGTTTAGAAGCTAAGGCCAAAATTATCCCTACCTGTTGTCTGTTACCTGAGGATAATGTTCTTGTTTTTTGTTTTAGATTTACTGTAAAAATTGTTTTCAATTCTTCTAAGAATTCTGTATTATGTGGTCGGAAATGGTTGAAATATTTAAGAAGTTCATCTCCTGTGAAATTGTCATAAACAGCTAAATCGCCTGGGATATAGCCTATTTTTTTTCTAATTTCAAGAGCATCTTTTCTATGGTCTTGATCAAATACAATAATCTCTCCCTCTTGAATTTTGAGATAATTCAATATGGATCTCATGACAGTTGTCTTTCCGGCTCCATTTGGGCCGAGAAACCCGAAAATCACCCCTTTTGAAACTGAAAAACTTACATTTTGAGCTCCAGTAATTGGTTTACCAAATTTTTTTAAACCTAGATTTATTTCTCTTCCGTAAACTTTTGTTAGGTTACTTACTTGAAGAATTGGTTGTTGTTTCATTATTCTCTGATTGCTTTTCAGATGGGATATTTAATTGTTTCTTACTCTGATTTTTATCCTTTCTATTGCTTCTTTTATTGTTTCCAATTTTTGTGAGTAAGAGAATCTAACATACCTTTTGCCTGCATTTTCAGTTTTGTTTTGTTCATAAAAACTAGTGCCAGGAACTGTAGCAACTCCCTTATCCTTAACGAGAAAATCAGCAAACTCTGTGTCAGTTTTTCCATAAGCACTTATATCAGCAAACACATAATATGCCCCTGAGGGAATGAATATTTTAAATCTTAATTTGTTTAATTCTTTTGTTAAGAAATCTCTGTTTGTTTTATATCTCTCTTTTAACTCAACGAAATAATCCTCTTTAAGATTAAAAGATTCTAGAGCAGCATATTGTAGCGGAGAAGGTGCACAAACTGTTAGATAATCATGAACTTTTCTTACTCCTATCATCAGTTCTCTCTCAGCAGCTGCATATCCTAATCTCCAGCCAGTAATCGAGAAAGTTTTACTAAAACCTGATATTGTAATCGTTCTCTCGTGCATATCTTTGAGACTAGCTAAGCTAATGTGTTCAACATCATCATACAATATATACTCATAAATTTCATCAGTAATTGCAATTAGATTATTATCTTGACATATATCTGCAATGAAATTCATTTCTTCTTTTGAAAAGACTTTTCCAGTGGGATTATGTGGAGAGTTTAATACAATTGCTTTAGTCTTTGGAGTTATACTTTCCTTCAACTTTTCTTGCACCAAACTAAAATCATTTTCCCCCAGAGGTACGAATACTGGCTTTCCTCCTGCTAAGTAAGTTATTGGCACATAATTCTCATACCATGGTTCAGGTATCAGTATTTCTTCTCCAGGATTCATTGTAGCCATTATAGAACAAGATATTGCTTCTGAAGCACCGCATGTAACGGTTATTTCATTCTCAGGGTCATACTTCAAATTGTTATACAAGTGTAATTTCTCAGCTATCTTATCTCTAAGATCCCTTCTTCCATATGTGACTGAATATTGATGTTCTTCAATTTCTATAGCTTTCTCAATACCTTTGATTAAAACGTCAGGTGGATTGAAATCTGGCATTCCTTGTGATAGATTTATTGCATCATTTTCTATAGCTTTTCTTGTCATTTCCCGAATTACTGATTCTTGAAAATGATCTAATCTTCTGGCCAACAAAGACATGAAAGGAAGGAAAATTTAACTATTTATTAGCGTTGTGAATGAAAGTGCTTGCTAATCTTCTTGAACTGTAAAAAATTCTGTTTTCTGAATATTGATTAAACCTAACATGGATAAATCTTCGATTCGATCTATAAAGTCGTTGAATTCAATTGAATCTTCAGCTTTGAAATAGACATCTAAGAGAGTTTTGTGCTGATTGCCTATGCAGTAAGTTAAAAGTTTCTCGTACAGTTCAAAATTCTGTTTTCCATAATCTTTGCTGAAATCTGGCCATTGACGTCTGAATGTTGCGTAGGATTTGAGAGAAGAAACTGGAAAAGAGCTTTTTGCATGTAGGATCATATCGATTTCAATAATTGAATCTCCAGTTGGTGCTGTGTTCAGCTTTGGATCCAGATATGTTATCATGTAAGCAAGCATTTCTTCGTCAAGTAAGACAATTGCTTCTAAAATTGATATTAATACTTTAAACCAGTCTTCCGAGATATTTTCATCAACATTTTTTGATACTATTGCTTCCAATTCAATGAAGCTCAATTCAGATTCCACGTCAATATTGTTCCCATCGCCTTTTTTCTCTAAAACATACTGAGATTGTCTGAGCTTATCCGCTATTCTTAATCCTTTAAGATTCTTATGCTTAAATTCTTTTGTCGGAGTTATTCTTGTTTCTTTAAGATCAACTTTTTTTGGTACTGGAATCTGTAATGAGCTAATCTGTTGAGTAGATAGATCATCACCAACTCTCACAGGAACTTGAGATCTTACAACGAGAGATTTGTCAACATAGAGAATATTAGCGTTTAACCTATCTTCAAGGCATTGATGAACATCTACATATTCAACATAGCCTTTTTGATCGACATCCTTGTGCAATGATTGTAAAATGAATAAAATTCTGGTTTTGCGACAGTTGTTGCATTCATATTCAATTTTACGTCTAGCTTCTTTCTGAACCAATCACATTCCCCAGTATCTTCTATTACAATACGGTTGTTTCAGTATTTCTTATTAATGTTTCTGAAAGGGATGTCAGAAACTAAATTATTTACCATCTACCATGCAAAATATTTTAATTTAGGTTGTTAAAACAGTTATCTATGATTGAATTTGCATTTCCTATGGATGCTGGAACCTTCTTCACTATGGTTATTTATGCAATCGCTTTTGGTTTTCCAATCTTTATGTGCAATTCTTTTGCAAATTTCAGTAAAATAGTTCCGTTTCTAGGAACGCCGGTTGATTTCGGAAGAACATGGAAAGACAAAAGAATACTTGGTGATCATAAAACATGGCGAGGTTTAATTTTTGGCATATTATTTGGAACTATAGCTGGAGTCATAGTCTGGTATGTATGTACCATTCAATATAACGTATTCACTATTTATCCTTGGTATCTAGGTTTCTTTATAAGTATAGGTGATCATTTTGCTGATTTGCTCGGATCATTTACAAAACGGAGAATAGGAATCAAATCAGGTGGAGCTCTACCGTTGTATGATCAAGGCAGTTGGATGATAACCGGTATGCTTTTTGCCCTCCCATTTGTATGGAGCGAACCTAATTTCTGGTTCTACTTCGTTACTCTGTGTATTGCTACACCCGTATTGCATTTCCTCACTGGATTTCTAGCTTATTGGGGAGGAATCAAGGATGTCTGGTATTAATCGATTATAACAGAATTACTAAAAGCATTGACGAAATGCTTTTATCTACTAAAAAAAATACATAGTAATATTGCAAAGTGTGTTATTCAATGAACCCTTCAGATGAAGCTAATCTATTAAGAGAAACTTTCGATGTGATATTTCAAAATAGTCTAGATATGATATTTCTAGTTGATGAAGAGGGTTCTATTCGAGAAGCAAATATTCAAGCTTGTAGATATTTTGGTCAAACTCTAGATGATTTGAAGGCCAAAGCGCTGTCAAACTTTATTCTAGAAAAAAAACTTCTGAATGAATTTTTCACACAAACTATTGAAAATGGACAGGAACTACAAAAATTTACTTTCATTACAAAGCAGCAAGATGAAGTAGCTTTTCAGATATCATCTACCCTAGTCGTTTCCATTGACACTAAATTGATAGTATTAATTTGCAGGGATATACAAGATTTAGTTGATTCAGAGCACCAACGACAATTCTTCTTTGAGCTGTTTCAGCATGATCTTCTAAATAAATTGCATGCTGAAATCGGTTATATCGATTTTTTCAGACGTTTGTACGATTCACAAATGATTGAAAAGCTCACTGGCATTCAAATGATTGATAAGATGAGAGATATTACTGTAAGGTCAATTTATCTTATTCAAAATGCAAATATCATGCTCTTACTCCAAGAAGAAAAATCTCTTACAGCTCAGAATCTGGAAGATGTTTTAAAACATACTTCTCGCTATATCGACAGTTTTTTTGCTAAAAGAGTTAAACTAGATATTAATCGAATTCAAGATGTGATGATTCTTGGGGATGAATTTATTTACAGAATATTTGTTAACCTTATAGTTCGGATGATGGAGTACAGTGATGATACAGTAATGGTTGATATAACTGTTGGAACTCCTGTTTATGAAACAGTTAAAGCAAAATTGCACTTTGAGGGAATTGTTCTATCACCTGAAGATCGAAGAGAGCTTCACCTGAATCAAAACTTAGATCGTAAAAAACTTGATATCACAGTAATTCAAAAACTCCTAAATAGATATCAAATGGAACTAAAAATTGACAATGTTCGGCGTTCAGGCGAAATTGTTGGGACAAAAATGACTTTGTCTATACCTATAATAATACCCGAATCACTGAATATTTAACTTGCAATCTGTGAAGATTATATCTCTCTTTTTTGATTTAATAAACTATCTGTCTAATGTTATTTTGTCTTCTATATTTGGATTAAAGTATCCTCTATCCAAATTTCAATGATTTGGACATATCCAAATATTTAATATAATCTTGTTCCTCACTATCAATTGAACACCATGAAAACAGAGAAGTTACTGAGTGCTTCTGAGGTTGATTCTATCGTTGAAATACGTGGAGTAAAATCTGGTCATAAAGCACGGATTTTTTTAGCAGATCTAGGTGTTCTAGAGGGAGTTAAACTTCGCATTATCAAAAACAATACTGGTCCTATTATTGTTGAGGTAAAAGGTACTCGTGTAGCAATCGGAAGAGGAATCGCCCACAAAATCGAAGTTCTTTAAAGCCGTGGAGTGACTTCAGTGAAACGAATCAATTTTAAACAAAGTAAGAGAAGACAACAGCATATGCCGCCTCGCAGAAAACCATTACGATCTGCCGAGATAGATCATACCATAGAACATCGTATAGTTTTTCTAGGTAATCCAAATGTTGGAAAATCTTCTCTTTTTAATATTCTCACAGGCAGTCACCAACACATAGGAAACTGGCCCGGAAAAACGGTTGAGAAGAAGGAAGGTCACTTCATTTTATCAGATGAATATTTCTCTGTAATCGATTTACCGGGGGCATATTCTTTGTCAGCTCATTCAGAAGAAGAATTAGTAACAAGACAATATGTTGTTGAAGAAAAACCAGATTTAGTTTGTGCAATTGTAGACGCCACTAGATTAGAAAGAACATTATATATTGCTCTACAAGCACTAGAGCTAACAGATAATATTGTACTTATTGTTAATATGATGGATCTTGCTGAAAAAGAAGGCATTCAAATTGAAAGAGCGAAACTCGAAAAACATTTAGGTATTCCTGTGTTACTTGTAAGTGCTTTTGATAACAATAGTATTATGAGAATTAAGAAATTCCTTTACGATTCATTGCATACTGAGAAATATGAGTTTCATCCTGCTTTTCTTGTATATTCTCAAAAAACAGAAATGATGATTAACAGCATCACTAGACAAATCGAAAATCGAGTTGAACTAAAGGACTATCCCACTAGATGGATTGCAATTAAAGTATTAGAAGAAGATAAATCGGTTATTTCTAGATTAGAAAAAGAGTATGTTCTTGATGATATTTTCAAAAAAATAGACATAGTAAAGAAAACTGAAAATTATGACCCATCTGATGAAATTACAAAGAGGAAATATGAAGCAATTAGAAATATAGTTAGAAAATCTACAACAGGTTTTGAGGATTTCAAAGAAAAGAAGAGTGATAAAATCGATAAAATTGTTATGCATAGAGTATGGGGGTATTTCATACTAGTTTTTATTTATGCAGCATTTTTCCTAATTACATTCTACGCTTCAAGTCCAATCATTAGTGGTCTAGATTATTTGCTGAGCTCTTTTTCTGATTTGATGCGAGGATGGTTATATGCTGCAAACAGTCCTGATTTTGTAACAAGTTTATTAGTAGATGGAATTCTTTCAGGGATCAGTGCTGTGCTTTTATTTATCCCTATTATTACAATTTTCTATATTTTGGTAGCTATAATGGAAGACTCAGGTTATCTTGCAAGATCAGCTTACACAATGGATCGAGTTTTAGGGAAATTTGGTTTACAAGGAACAGCTTTTCTAAGCATGATAATGGGTTTAGGATGTAATGTAACTGGAATTATGGCTGCAAGGACAATCAAGAGTGAGAGGGACAGGTTATCAATGATTTTAACAAATTCCTTTATTCCTTGTGCGGCTCGTTTAGGAGTAATTGCATTTTTAACTGCAATCTTTTTTGAACCCTGGTTTGCAGCTTTGTTGATGCTTGCACTCTATGGAATGAGTTTCTTACTTGTTTTCTTATCAGCCATGTTTTTCAAGATATTCTTGGGACGTTCTGAAACTATGCCTATGATAATTGAAATCCCAGAATATAGGTTGCCTCGATTGAAAAACATCTTTCATTTAACATGGGAAAGAACAGGTATGTTTGTTAAAAAGGCAGGTACATTCATCTTTTTAGCATCGATAGTTATTTGGTTTGTTAGTAATATTCCATTTGGAGTAGCCCCGGAATTGACTATAGCAGGATATATTGGAAGGGGTTTAGCGTATATTACAGAGCCACTCTTTGGATTCGATTGGAGAATGGTAGTGCCATTACTATTTGGAATCCCTGCTAAGGAAGCAATAATTTCAGCTCTAGGGATTCTATATTATAGCCCCAGTCTAACCTTAATTCAAACACTACGAGCAGCTTGGTCTATTCCTCAAACAATATCATTTCTAGTATTCCAGTTAACCTATGCACCATGTTTTGCAACATTAGCCTCCATCAGATCCGAGACAAAAAGTTGGAAAATGACTGCAGTAGGTTTCTTTTATCCTTTGATAGTTACGTCTCTGATAACAGTCGCAGTTTACTATACACTGTTGGCAATCTTCTAGGTGAAAATATGAAAGCAAAAATATATAAAACAGAAAAATTCTCCTTGAAAAACCAAATAAAAAAATGGTTAGGAAAGTATTTTGGGTCAAATGAAGATTGTAACTCTCAGTGCTCAAACTGCGTTTATTGTCCATATGTACAAAATAGCAATTATACCTTTGAAATAAAAAAAAGGACATAGTAAAACGCTAATGTTGTGTTTTACTTGTAAATTTAAAGTTTTTAACTTTAATTGGTGCCACTAAACCTGATCCACCTCTACCTCTCACAGGTTGTCTTAATTCACTACCAACTTCAATATCTTTCATAAACTTAGGTATTTCATCAGTGAATCTCATATTTTTTACAGAACCAACAATCTCTCCATTTTTCACTCTGAAAACACCATCTTTTGTCATACCAGTAATTGAACCAACTGGTGGGTTTACGAAGTTGGTATAATGTAAATTTGTTACAATGAGTCCATCATCAATATCTGCAATCATAGATTCCTTGCTTTTAGATCCTTCTCTCATTTTCAAAGCAAAGGGAAAACCCATTGTTGATCCGAAAAATGTAAAACCACAACCATTTGAAACAGTTCCAAGTCTTGCAGCATCAAGTCTTGAATAAGCATAATTCATCAAAACTCCATCTTCAACTATACTAAATTTCTGAGTTGCTGTTCCTTCGTCATCTATTGGTTTGGCACTTAAAATGACCTCGTTATGAGGATCGTTTTCAATTGATAATTGTTTCCCAAAAACTTGTTGTCCAATTTTATCATTTAGATAACTACTTCTATCTACAATCATTCTAGATGATGTACCAAATCCAACCATGAACGTCAATGTACTAGCTGCTTGGTGATCGAAAAGTACCTCATATTCTCCAGGTTCTATTGATTGAGCATTTAGTCCTAATACTGCTCTTTCTGCAACCTCTTTCGCTTCTTTTTCCATTTCTAATTTTGCTAGAATTCTAGAACCGAAATTACTGTTTGATCTACTCTCTTCATCATTTTGAACCGCATTTATATTGAGATTTGAGCTAATTGTCGTTGAAGGATATATAACTTCTACATCATTAGAGGATGAGAAGAACACATTACCGTTTGACAGAAGGATATTTCCTGAAACTCCCTGCACTTTTTTACCTACTGCTTCACCTGCAATAAATGCACTTTCCACTTTATCTATGATATCCTCAGGACCAATTGAAGCAGCGTTTGGATCATTTAAACTGAGTTTTGGGAATTGTTGTTCTTCTTTTGGAATACCAGGATATACAGGATCTGGTGGTACTAGTTTAGCAATCTTCACAGCATAATCTACAAGATTTAAGATACTCTTTTCTGAAAGATCGTTTGTTCTGGAAGAAGCACGTTGGGTTCCATTATACACCGCTGTAATATCAAATACATTGTTATAATCAACATAGTTTTGTAAGACAGTTGAGTTTGAAAATCTTGTCGCATATTCTTTAGCAAAATTCATATTTATTGTTGCTTCACAATTAAATTCTCTTACTCTTTTAAGCGCTAAGCTAGAAAGATTTTGCATCTGTTCTATTTGTTTTTCGTCTCTCATTTTATCACCCTGAAAATATATTCACATCTTGGAATCGCGAATATGGTCCTCCATGTGATATCCACATTGCTTGCATATGAGGTGCTCCTTTACCACAAGCTACACCTAAACCATGAATTTCAGATTCTTTAGTCATCATATCTAATCCACCCCAAAATTCAGGTGTAGCCGCTTGATAAATTGTGTTTTTTAATGGCTGTCCAAGCTCACCGTCTTTTATTTCATAGGCTATTTGAACTGCGAATTGAAAATTCATTCTCTTATCGTCAATACTATGAGACTTCCAGTTGACACCATAGATTCCGTCTTTGGTCTCAGCAATTAATTCATCCAAATCCTTAGGACCTTCTGGATCTGCTTCAAGGTATAAATTGCTCATTCTTACCAGAGGAAATCTGTTATAACGAGTAATTCTTGCATTACCATTACTACCTTCCTGACCTATTAATTTAGCAGTTTGTCGATCTGATTGATAATCGTTGAATATTCCATCTTTAACAACATGAAACTTCTTTGTTCTGACACCTTCGTGGTCATATTTTTCATGACCCAAAACAAAAGGCATGTTAGGATCACAGACAAGATTTGTTTTTTCAGAACCATACTGGTAATTTGAACCTAGCTTATCTAAAGTAAGAAAACTTGTACCAGCAAAATCTGCTTCCCAACCTAACACTCTGTCTAATTCGGATGGGTGTCCTACTGATTCATGAATTGTTAACCCTAACTGAAAAGGTTCAAGAATAAATGCAGTACTCTGCTTTTTTGGAGACTTAGCATTAGTGGCAAGAATAATCGCTTCTTTAGCCATCTGTTCAGCTTTTGTTTCAAAGTCAAACATATCAATATATTCAAACCCTCTCATTTCTCCTCCAACAAGATTTCTCTGTTGGTTATCATTTGCTATTGCTCTAGCTGTAGAACCTGTTTGAGTAAACAATTCTTCTTCATCTATACGGGTTCCTTCAGAATTCCCGTAATTCATTGTCACAAGATGAAATGTCATTGTGTTTCTTCGTAATTTTACCGTATCCCCCTTTTCAGCCATTATGGCATCAGCTTTCATTAAAATTTCAATTTTATCTTCTATAGGTACATCAAATGGATTAATCTTGAAGTCTGTCTTGTAAGTATCTTTGATTACTGTTTCTTCAGTGAGTTCAACAGGTTTTTTGATTATTTTGCTAGCTGATTCAGCTTCTTTCAAAGCTGAATCGACAATAACCTTAACTGTGCTTTCATCAATTGTAGCTGTGGAAGAAAAACCCCAAGCACCATTTTTCAATAATCTTACACCATATCCTTTGTCTAGATATTGATCACATGCAGAAATTTGTCCGTTTCGAACTGAAACCATTTCATTATGGAAACTGAAACCTCGAACTTCAGCAAAAGAAGCTCCTCCAAGTTCTGCATGTTTTATTGCTTTAGCAATTAAGTCATCCATAATAATTCAACGGACATTTTATCCTTCATTTAAAATATTATCGTAGCAAATTTGGCTTAACTTTGGTTATTGTAAAAGTTTTTATATTTCTATTTTCGGCTTCTGATTGGTTAAGTAATGGAAGAACCTGCTGATATACCATTAGATGAAAAAACTGAAACAAACAATACTTTTCGCAGTTATTTGTTTTTCTGGGGGGGGTCAAATGTTCAGTATTTTGGGCTCTACAATTGTACAATTTGTCTTAATCATATGGATTGCTATAGAAACTCAAAGTGAATTGATTCTTGGTCTTGCTTCTATTGCAGCATTTGGACCATTTCTTATACTGGGTCCAATAGCAGGGGTTCTTGTTGATCGATTAAACAGAAAAGCTATAATCATAATTGCTGATGCTACCATAGCTATTTCTACACTAGTTGCTATATTTTTGTTTTATTCAGAAAATATGAACCTATTATGGTTCTTCTTGATAATTACTATCCGTGGAATTGGGGATGTATTTCATTCGACTACAGTGGGTGCAATGATGCCTACAATGATTCCTCAAAAGCATTTAGGCAGGATGAATGGTATCAATGCTTTATCAAACGGAGTAGTGAGAATTATAGGACCAGCTATCGCAGCTGGTTTATTAATTGTGTGGAGAGAAGCTGATCTCCTCTGGGCAGATGTAGTAACTTTCATTATAGCTTTAATTCCATTATTCTTTATTTCAATACCAAAAGTCGCAACAACTTTGAAAAAAGGAGCTAAATTCTCATTTTTTGCTGACTTTAAAGACGGATTGAAAACAATAAGTAATATCAAAGGATTAGTTCCTCTTCTTGTCATGTTCATGGTAGTTAATTTTTTCTTTACTCCAATAGGTACTCTGTTACCTTTGTTTGTGACAAAAACACATGGAGGATTTGAAGCAGAATATGCCATAGTCGTAATCTTTATGCAAATTGGAACAGTAGTTGGTGGATTAATTATGACATTCTTCAAAGGTTTTAGGAAGAAAGCACTTAGCAGTTATATAGCGCTTTTATGGATATATACTGTTGTTTCTACTTTGATATTAGTACCACCCGAAATGACCGGAAGATTCTGGCTTATAGGCTCTATACTATTTCTAGTAATGTTTGTTTTGCCTGTAATTAATGTTTCAATGATTACAGCTTTCCAGACAATTGTACCACGTGAAAAACTAGGAAGAACAATGAGCGTATTAGGAACAATTTCTTCTTCAATAACACCAATTGCAATGTTACTGTCAGGAGTCATTGGAGAATATGTGGCTATACCTTGGATATTTCTTGGTTCAGGAGTTCTGGGATTATTGATTAGTTCAGCTATATGGTTTTTGACAAAAGCTCCTCAATTGGATGATTCCATAATAGAAATTACGGAACAGCAAGCAATAGCAGCTTTAGGAAAATCTATGGAAATTACAGAGTAATTCTGTCAATTTTTCTATTTCTATTACCATGTTTTGTAACTTGACGAAAATATATCATGTTAGTTGTTATATCAATAGTTAAATCCTCTACTTTGTAGTTGCATCCATGCACCAAGTATTTATGATTTTGAGTTCTGCAGATACAGTGGTTCACGATGAGTTAAGTTTCAAGTACGCATACAATGCTTTGAAACAAGGATGGATGGACCAGGTTCGAGTAATTTTATGGGGACCAACAGAAAAAATTGCAGCTGAAGATGAAGATTTCATCGAGCAAGTGAAGTTACTTATTGATTCAGGAGTGGAAGTTTATGCCTGCAAATCTTGCAGTGATAACTTTGGAACAAGTGAAAAACTGGAGGAGATAGGTATTGATGTGCGATATACTGGAACTTTCATTACAGAGATGTTAAAAGATGGATGGTATCAATTGACTTTCTAATTCATATAATTTTATATCCCTTGGAGTATCCTTTCAGTAGTAACAGTTTTTACACCTTTTTCAACCCATTGCGAGATGTAACTTTTGGATTTTTCTTCATCAATTCCTTCTATTGCATCGATCACTAAGTACAATTCATAGTTTTTGTCTTGTTCTAGAAAACCTTCTATTGCTGTTCGAACACAGAAATCTATTGCGACTCCGTAGATAACAATTTTTTGAGGATGAATTTCTTCAACAATAGGTAATAAATTCGGATTTGAAAATGCACTGAGCTGTGTTTTTCTAAAAATTATGGGACCTTTTGCCTCAATAATACTGTCAATTTCTTCTTGAGGATAAGTTATAGGGTTAACCCAGGATGTCAAATCGGATCGAGTTTCCATTATCTTTTCTTGGCCAGGATCATTTTTCAAACAATGAGGAGGAAATGTATCCACATAATCAGCATTTTCTTTATCTATTTCTGGATCTGTATCTGAATGGTAATCAACTGAACCTAGAATCCTTATCTCATTCAATCTAGCATATTG
>JAGXNV010000047.1 GCA_019894795.1 Candidatus Heimdallarchaeota archaeon
AATCAATTGTTTATTGAAAAATTGAAATTTTTCCTTATTAAATACTCTAGTCTTTACAAATAATTCTGCCTGCTTTTTTAATAGATACACCTAAACATAGAGATATCATTAAACTCTCAAAAAATTCGACATTTATAGAAGAGGGCCCTCTCATGGACGAAAACGAAAAAACTAAAGAAAACCCCCAAGAGGAATTAATTGAGGTTGATGTAGAGGAAACAGAAGACATCTTAGAAGAGGAAATCAAGACTTCCAAAAAAGTAGATCCTGAGAAGGAAAAACTAGATAAAATAAGAGAAGATTTTCATTCATTAATCAAGAAAAATAAAGATGATCAAGTTGTTGATAAGTATATGAATCTTTTCAAGGAATTTGTGCAATCAAACAAAGAAAAGGAAGATTATCTAAAAACTGCACAGATGGTTCAAGCGAATTTTGAAAATTATAAGAAAAGAGCTCACAAAGATCAAGAATGGTATAGTTTTCAAAACAAGATGAAGATTGTTGAAAAGTTTTTTTCATTTTATGATGATTTAGAACGATCTGTCAATAACTTCAGTGAAAATCCAGATGTTAAGAGTCTAAGGGAAGGTCTTGAACTAGTTTTTAATAATTTGAAGTCAACATTTGAATCACTCAATATTAAAACAATCAATCCAGCTGATGAGATTTTCAACCCTCAATTTCATGATGCAATTCATGTTGTAGAGTCTGAAGAAATTTCCCCTAACACTATCGTAGAGGTAGTTTCAATAGGTTTTATTCTAGATGATGTAGTAATTAAACCTGCTAAAGTTGTAATATCAAGGAAAATTAATAAAAACGCAAACATTTAATGAGGGTAAATATTATATTCTTCTCATCGCTTTTAGCAAAATTTTAATTAGATGTAGAATTTACTTGTCTAATAATAAAGACAGTTCTAGGATTAATATATTATAGCTATCAATCATCAAACAAAGGTATAGTCATGAATAAAGTAGGTATTGTTTCGTTTGGTTCATATGTTCCTCGTTACAGAATTAGAGTTGAGGATATAGCAGAAGTATGGGATGAAGATCCCAATGAAATAAAATCCCAATTACAGATTAACAGTAAATCTGTTCCAGGACCAGATGAAGATGTCGCCACAATGGCTGTTGAATCTGCTAGAAATGCAATTAATAGATGGAAAGGGAAAAAGAAAGACATTGGAGCAATATATGTTGGTAGTGAATCTCATCCTTATGCTGTCAAACCAACTGCTTCAATTGTTGCTGCAGCTTTAGATATAGAAAAAAATCTAACTGCGGCTGATCTTGAATTTGCTTGTAAAGCTGGAACAGCTGGAATGCAAATGTGTTTCGGATTAGTAAAATCTGAGATGATATCACTTGGTCTTGCAATTGGTGCTGATTCCAGTCAAGGAAGACCTAGAGACCCACTAGAGTATACCGCTGGAGCGGGAAGTGCAGCGTTTCTTATTGGCTTAGAAAATATTATTGCGGAACTCGATGGCACATATTCTGTTACTACAGATATGCCTGATTTCTGGAGGAGAGAAGGAGCAGTTTATCCATCTCACGGCGTTAGATTTACTGGAAAACCTGCATATTTCCAACATACTGTTGATGCTTCAAAAGGATTGATGGGGGAATTAGGAACTAACCCTTCTGATTATCAACACGCTATTTTCCATCAACCAAACGCTAAATTTCCCCAAGCAGCAGCTAAAATGTTAGGATTTTCTAATGAGCAAATCGAGTTGGGATTGATATGTAAAGAAATTGGAAACGCATACTCTGCCTCTTCAATTCTGGGTTTTGCCAACGTGCTTAATCAGGCTAATCCAGGAGATAGAATATTATTGACTTCTTACGGAAGTGGAGCTGGTAGCGATTCTTTTTCATTTACAATTACTGACGCTATAGAGGATATCCGACCTTATGAGTATGATACCAATTATTATCTTAGTCAGAGTGAGTACATAAACTATGGAAAATATGCAAGATTTAAAGGAATATTGAGATGAGATTATGACGGGTAATAATGTATTCATAATAGGTAGTGGAATAACAAAGTTTGGTGAAAATTATGAAGTAAATGCAAGCAATCTTGCATCCCAATCTCTGAATTCTGCTATAGCAGACTCTAAAATTGAGAAAAATTTTATCGATATCGCATTTTTTGGTTCTTTAGTATCTGGTTCCAACTCTCAGTCATCTATAGGCGCAAGCTGTCTAGCGAACTGCAATCTGAATATTCCACATGTTCGAATTGAAGCTGGTAACGCTAGTGGAGCTGCAGCTTTTCATCAAGCATATCTTAGTATACTGAGTGGTGCTTATGATTGTGTTGCGGTTATAGGTATAGAAAAACTAAGCGATTTTGTTAATGTAGGTTCCATTGAGAGAATATTAAGCTCAACTTTTGATTATCAATGGGAATTTGAAATGGGAGCAACGCTTACCAGTCTTTATGCTCTTTTAACTAAAGCTCACATGAAAGAATATGATACTACGATGGAACAGTTGGCTAGTGTTCCTGTAAAAAATCATAAAAACGGTGTTCATAACCCATATGCTCAATTCAGAAAAGAAATATCTCTTGAAAGATTTCTTAACGCTAAAAGAATAGCCGATCCTATTGGTAAATTTGACCCAGCAACTTTCTGTGATGGTAGTGCTACTGCAATTCTTGCATCAGACAAATTCATTAAACAAAACAAGGAAATTGAGAGCAAGATTCCAATCTTAGGATCAAGTTTTGCTGCAGATTATTTGGCACTGCATAAAAGAAACTCACTAACAGAGATGGTTTCGACGAGAAAAGCTGCAACTGGAGCATATAAGATGTCAAACATAAAACCTGAGGAAATTAATGTTGCTGAAGTACACGATGCATATCCAATCGGTGAAATATTAGCGATTGAAGATCTTGGTTTCTTTAAGAAAGGTGAAGGTGGTAAAGCTTCAGAGAACGGATTTACTAGTTTGAACGAACAAATTAGTGTAAACACCAGTGGAGGTCTGAAAGCAAGAGGCGATCCATATGGTGCTACTGGAATAGCGCAGATAATTGAAATAGTAGAACAGATAAGAGGGGATGCAGGAGAGCGTCAAATTGATTCTGTTAAGTATGGGTTAGCACACAATGTAATGGGAACAGGAGCTTTGGCTTATGTTAACATTATGGGAGAAGAAGAGGTGAAAAGATGATGGAACCACCAAAAATTTGGAGAGAAAGAAGAGGAAAATATCTAGCTTTAGGTATCGAATGTTTAGATTGTAAGACTAAACAATTTCCTGTAGTTGATAACTGTTCAACATGTAATAGTAACAACTTAAAAGAATACAAACTTGCTGAAAATGGAAAGATACTCTATTTTACAACAGTTACTAAGACTATAGATGAGATGATGGTTAATGCTCCCTATATAATTGCATTAATTGAATTAAGCGATGGCATCAAAATTACTGGTCAAATAGTTGATTGTAATTATGAGGAACTTGAAGAAGGAATGGATGTAAGGATGATTTTTAGGATATTGGCTAAAGATGGATCAGAGGGATTAATACGATATGGATACAAGTTTTCTCCATGCCGTTAATTAATTGGAATATGCTGAAATGATTGAACTTCTAACCCTATATCCTTTATCTTCTGTTTTGCATTACCAATTTCATGTGCATATTGTTGTTCTCCACCAGTAAATATACCATGTACACCACCTTGATAAACGTCTTTGATGACAAGAAAACCCATTCCGCAACCAGATTTTTTGTTATCACAATAAGCTATATAGGAATTTTCTTTATCTAAATCAATCTTAAGATTTAATTTTGAGACTACTATATCTGGTATTTGATGAACTACTGCAGAATTTGAACAGAATGGACATTTCGATGAATAGAACTTTTTCATTCTTTTTTTTGCTTCATTGAATATTCCAGAGAACCAGTATCCTGATGAAACTCTGAGTAAAGCTTCATTTTCCATACTAGGGATTTCACTTAACTGATGGAGTGATGCAATTTCTTCCGGTATAGCTACCTCTAGGAGTTGTTTAAAACCCTTAATTGTAGTCTTTATTACAACAGGTTTATCAAAATTCTTTTCCACGAACTCATTATCTTTTGGTAGATAAGGTATTAGAAAACTATCTTTGGGCGTCTTAGTTATAATATTGAAGAACATAGCTTTAGCTGTGGAAGGAAATTTCGTTGTTTTTGTTCCAAAATAGTATACTGCAAAATCCATCAATTTTGTATGTAAAGTTTCATCAGCCTCATCCACCATGAAGATCATCATTTGTTCCTCATTTGTTAAAGTTAATACCAATGGGGGGAGTGTTGGCTTGGAAAGATAAACAGATTTTATTACACCAATTCTTCTAGAAGCAAAGATTTCTTCAAGTTCCGAAACTGCTATTTGGATGTTTTCAGATCCTTCATATTCAATCGGTTCAGAAACTTTGTATCCTTGAGACTTCAAAGATTCCTCAAAGTCTTGGTTCCAAAATTCCTTAATCCATTCCCATGGTAAATATACTACGTTTTTCTTTTTGTACCATTCCTTTGATTCTCTTGCCTCACCATCAAAGAAATAATATAAGGGATGACCTCTAGATGATTTTTCCATTATTATTATAGGTACTGCAGTCATACCTTCAAATTTTTCACAATAAATTGGATCAATACCAGAATTAAGAGAAAGAACGCAACTTAATAGCTTTAGTGCAGGTTCCTGAAGTTTTTGCTCAATCTGGTCATCTAATCCTCGAAAAGGGTCACTAGCATCACCACTTCTAGCGCGTATACAAAGCAATAGATCCTCTTTGTAGGCACAAATTATGATTCGTTTGTAGCTTTGATAGAAATCTACTCCTCTTGTGAAAATATTGCATAGTTCGACTGTGAACCCTTGGTCTTGTAGATACGTTTCGACTAGTTTCATGAAATTGGTCTTAAACAAACTCATTATCCAACAACTACATTAATTAATGATAAATTTTCTTATCTGCAAGAAATATTATTTTACTTCAACTCACTTCAATATATAATCAGCAAAATCACTTAAAAAACTGAAGATTATTTCAGCAAGATTATCTATTCGAATAATAATAAAGAGATTAAATCTTTAACTATTTCAATTGTATTTGAATCTTTTTCTAAAACATCAATATCTATATGCGCGCATACTGTATCAGGATGGATTATTGCCGTGAATCCTTCGTCTGATTTCCTAACAGCAAAAGGGTATAATTGACAAGCTATAGGTTTATATGAATGAATTTTGCATTTAAGATTTTCTTCAAGAAAAACACATTCCTTAACAAAAGGTTTCTTTCGCAAAATGTAAGCTTTGATGAATCCCTTTTCAACGTTGCTACTGGGAATTAAGACTGGGCTTAAAGATTCTAGTGATTGATCAAGTTCTATTCCATTATCTAACAGAAGTTGTATATCCTTTTCTGTTACAGGAATATTGTTTAAACGACAACATGGTGCACAACCTAAACATTCGAAATGGACATGTTTCAGGATAGTTATTTCACAAGATTTGCTAACTTCAGCGATAGACATACCACTATAATCCATTTTGAATCAAGCAATGGGATAAAATTAGTAATAAAAGGATTTTCAATTGATATTCTATTGAGAAATTGTTTGTTTTTTTACCCTACATTAAGTCTTCATAAGGATTCAATACCATATCTGAATACAAGAGACAAAATAATCTCCTTTTTTTATTTTTCAACATGTTTATATTAACTAGTTTGCGAAACAAAATATGAAAGAAGAGAATAAGGAAGAGGATAAAGAATTTACTTTTTCATCATTTTGGAAAACAAATCTTCCTACTAGAAACATTTTCTTAATAATCTTAATAGTCTACATTATTTCAACTATTTTATCGATAATTCTCAATCCGGTCCAAGATTTAATTGGTCTGGTTACTATTTCTGATCAAATATTAGCAACAATTGGACAATATAATTTGAGAGTTTTTGAAGGGCATGTATATCAGTTGGTTACATCTATTTTTGTTCATACAAATATCATTCATTTCCTTTCGAATAGCTTATTTCTTTTCCTCTATGGGTTAAGGGCAGAGGAAAAATTCTTATCTTGGCAATATTACTTAATTTTTGTTCTATCTGGGTTGTTTGGAGGTATTTTAAGTTTATTTGCATTTAATCCATTTACAATCAGTGCCGGTGCTAGTGGTGGGATATTTGGGTTATTAGGTGCAGATTTGGTTTTGGCTTATCAAGAAGAGAAAAAGAAGAGTTTATGGGTTTATATTGGAATGGGAGGAATATTTTTAATTCTTTCAGCAGGAATCAATGTGAATATACTAGCCCATGCAATAGGGTTGATCAGTGGCATTATTTTTCCTTTAATATTCAAAAAAAGAAAGATAAGTTCTTCAGAGGAGATTAGTGTGCAATTATATGAGGAAGAAGATTAGGATCTTTTCTTTGAATCAAAGTAATCTGTTAGTTTTGAATCTAAAAACTCCTTTCTTATTCTTTTAACAGTATCCCAAGATTCTCGTACATAAGGGGGGAATTTCTTGTGTTTGGAAAAATATTCTCTAAGAAATGCTTTTGTTTTAGGATCAGCTGGATATCCAGAACCTAAATCACCATCTATACTTGAATTAAGTAGTTCTATTACTTGATCTCGTTCTACTTTTGCAATTATGGATGCAGCTGAAACCACTGGAAAGAGCATATCAGCTTTATGTTTTGATATAACTGTAGCATTTGGGAATTCTTTCTCAAAAACTCCTCCAAATCTTTTCTCATTAACATCTGCAGCGTCGATATATATCTCTGAAAGTTCAACATTAATTTTTTTCACAAGTTTAAGCATTATTTGTTGCTCAATCACATTTAATGAATGAGTCTTTCTTAATTCATCTATTTCAGCTGGCGAGATATGCTTGACTTTTATATCTGTTGCAAAAGCTTTCAGTTCTGTGTAAAGACTTTTTCTAAGATTTTTAGATGTCAATTTAGAATCTTTTGCACCCATCTTCTTTAAATCTTGGTGCTTTTCTGCTTCTACAACAAATGCACAGATCACAAGAGGTCCTATAACAGGTCCTCTACCAGCTTCATCAATGCCAACAATATATCTTTTCTTTCCATTTGTAAATTCAAACACCTACGTTAGAATTGTTTTATTACTTGAATCAGTTCGTTATATGGTGCATCAGTTTTTAGACCTTGGGGATCGAATATTGTTCTTGTAACAATATATCCCTCGTCGAGTAATGATTCCACGATTTGGTTTAATGTGACACCTTCTTTCTTGCAGTGACGTAACACAAAGGGTATGTAATAAAAGAAAGGTGGAGAATCTATTTCATTTAAAATCTGGTTTAGAACTCTGTCTATTTTCTTTTCCAATTGTAGTGTGAATTGTTTCATGTTTTTTAGCATATATTCAATGTAAGAATAGTCATGAAGTTTACCTAACCAAACAGGTCCAGCCTTTTCCAATTTTTCTTTGCAGAATGAACAATGAGAAGATTCTATATCTTGAGAAAGTTTTACTGTTTCAACATAGGAGCATGTTTTGCAGAAATATACAAATCCCAACTCTTTATGTTGCTGATTTGCTAGTTCCTTACTATCCTTCACCTTGACTTTTACTCTCAGAAAATGTTCATGATTATAACTGAAAATTGGGATAATTGCAAGGCCAAGCCTCCCTGCACTAATAATTAAATTGTAAATTAGAATTCTTAGTGCAACCTCATGACACAGAAAATGACGAGTTGGCATAGCATTGTATATTCTATAGCACGAATCGGGAAATTTACCACATAATACTTGCAGATCTGTTGCTGTAACAAATAGGTATCCTTCATTTATTTTTAATGAACGTAAAGATTCTTCTATATATTTGATTGGCGAACCAAATGGATCAAGATCTATGATTTTAATAGTATCCTTTTGCCATGGTAGAGCATCTAAGATGTCAATTGCATTAGAGTGCTTAATTTCTAATTTATCATGTAATTTTAATTGGTTTGCATTTCGATTGATAATTTCTATCGCGATTTGATTAATATCACCAGCAATAATTTTTGCTACCGAAGCGTTAGGAAGTTCATTTAATATTCTATAACTACGAACTCCTGTTCCTGCGAAAGGATCTAAGAAACTGATGCTTTTCTCTTCTTTCTCTATAATTGAAGAGAGAGCTAAAATTGTTAAATCTCTATTAATTGCCATTTTGGGATTATAGAAAACTGAAGCATCATATATCCTCTCTGCATCTTGATAGATTGAAAAAGTTGTATCGCCTTCTGTAACTTCTTCCCATTCATCCCCAGAGATATCCATGATAGTTACTCCTTTTTTTCTTTTGTATTGGACTCTAATGTTCCAATATATTTTAATCCTACGACATAAATTTCTGCACTTTTCTTTCTAGATGCAGCTGGTTTATACAATTTGCCAATTTCAAAATGCTGCTTCAAATCATCCATGAATGTTTGTAGCTCGCTCCCTTGAAACAATTTACTGATAAAAAAACCATCTATTTTGAGTAATTCAGTTGCAAGAAGAAGTGCTCGTTTTGCTAAAGAAATTTGAATAGAATGATCTCTGCTAAAATCTCCCGAGATATTCGGAGAGCAATCTGAAATAAGGCCATCAATAACACCATGTTTAGCATATAGAAGAGATGATAGATTACGATTTAAAATATCCTTATTTATAATCTCAATATTAGATTCTTTAAAAGGTGTGATGTAGGATTTATCAATGGCAATCACTTTTCCACCACTCCCAACTAAATGTGATGCAACTTGAGACCATCCCCCGGGTGAAGCGCCTAAATCAATAATTATCTGACCTTTACGGAACAAACTAAATTTCTTGTTTATTTGCTGTAACTTGAAAGAAGCTCTAGACCTATAACCACTAGATCTTGCTTGGGTGTAATAGAAATCTTCTTTCACAATATCACATTAAACAATTTTAACAACAATAAAAAATGATATTGATAAGACTTACTTATCAGTAAAAAAAATTATTTCATTGGAATTCTTATATAATCATCTTCATCCAAGATGTCAAATTCCACGAATCTGAATGGTTTGATTTTGTTTGTATTATCTTCTTCCATTAACCATTCATTAAATAATCTACATGAAACTGGATTAACTGGATTGTTGATTCCACATTCATCTGTTCTATCACATGTAAAACATGGACATGCAATAGTTAACCAACCTGTTTCTTCCTTCTTTGGAATTGTTAATACATAATCTTTAACATTTCCAATTTTTATTGGAATTTTTAGAATCATATTCGTATATAGTAATTCATCAATCTTCAGCTTAATTGATTCATGCTGACCTAATAGATCAAGTACTTCTCTGTATAGCAACTGTTTATTAGATGTTCGATCTATCAGTTCTATTATTTCATCCCCTAATGCACTGCTATAGTTCCTTTCAATCTTTATCCTTTGTGTCGGGATCATCTTCATCACACCTATTACTAACATCGAATCTGTTCTCTACTATTTTTGAATATTTAGCCCAAATTCAACCTGTAAATCTTCAAATAATACATTCCCTTTTACCCTATTTAAGTGTTGATACAGCTCAACAAAAGGAATGAAAATTCTTGTTAAGAGTTAGCCTGAATAATGTTGAAAATTAGTCCGACATAAAACCTATAAATTGAGTTCTTAGAAATTTATTCTCTTGGCCTGTTCTGTTTTTGAGGATAAGATTTTCTTTGTTTTCGCCTTACATCTGAACGTCGTTTTTCTATTACATATAAAACCATATCAGAGGTTAACTTCTCATCCCACTCTTTCTTTACTTTTACACTTACGTAGGGTTGTTTCACAGGACCAAAAATGTCATTAACTATTCCTATATGTTCCATACTTTCAGTAACAACATCAGAGCCGATTTTGGGTAATTTTGGAGGATCTTTTAATATAGCGTGACCTAAGTCGCTTCGATGTAATATCCTTCCGAGTTTCTTTATTCTTGATTGGTCCACAATTTCCAGCTCCAAAATGAAGTATGTCTAAGTTTTACTTATTGTTTGCTTTGGTTTGCCTTTTGCTTTAGGTTCTGTTAGTTTTTCAACCTTTTTTAGCTTTCTAGCAACATTAGCTACTCTTCTGATTAATTCCGTTTTATTGTTTGCACCTTCAGGATTAACTACAATCCTTCCCTCGCTATTCCACCAGTTCTTAGAATAGTGTTTATCCTTTTGGATAGTGTGGGTCAATTCAAGATGTTTACAAGCATAGGCAATCTTTGATAAATTGCAATCTTCCACTGCCTTACTTCTTGGAATTTTTCTTCCTTCTTTTCTTGATAGTTGTTTATCAAAATATTCTGGATAGAGAACGAAGGAGCGAGATTTTCGCAACATGATATAGCCTTTATATAATTGTTATTAAAAATATTTGGAAGAGATAGTTATTCTTCTTCTTTCTTCTCAATTAGAATGCCACAAATTGTACCATGCTGACCAGGACGACTTGTTACACGAACTCTTCCAAGTTCAGTATCTAATACGCATCCTTTTGTAATAATACGACGTCTTGCATACTCACGATTAGCTCTATTTTCTAAAACATTGAGAATTTTAGATTTTTGTGAAATACCTGTAGACTGGTCTAATACATTAGCAAATTCATCTCGAATAACACGGTGCTTATTATTTCCGCCTCTAGTTCTAATGAGTTTGAATTTTCTAATACCAATATGGGTTTCTGCAGGATAGCGTCCGAGATCTCTTTTCTTCTTTGATGTTGCTTGTTTAATCAAACCACCAGATAGTTTTTTTCTGGACCTTTTTAACCATTGAGAGGGCATCGTTATTTCACCTTGGAAGCCATCGATATTGTTGAAATATAAGAGTTTCCATTAGAAAGTCATTTAAAAAAAACAGGTTAAGTAAAGCAATTTATTCGACAAAAATATAAGATTTGGTACTAATAACTGAGGGAAAAATCTAAAAGCAATAAGCATATTTTTAATGTATGGATAAGAAGCCTTTATTCCTCATAATTTTCTTTTTATTATTATTCCCATTTGGTGCATTGAATTCACTATTAGCACAAGATACAAACAATACTTCCGATATGCCAAGTTATTTTGATGATCTTACTTCTTTACTGAATTCAAAACTAGACAAAGGAGAAGTAGTAAACATGCTGGAAGAGAGATGGAAGGAACCAATTAGTTCACAATCTGTTAAAACAAAGCTAATGGAGTTTAATAATAGAGCATTTATCTCCTTCTTCAGTTTCGATGAAAGAAATGAATTCAGAGATTATGCAGAAATAAATGGTTTGAACATTGAAGATGTTAACAAAGTTATACCGGCGATTACTATAGCCTATACAAAGGATCAAGTCTCAAAATTGAGCTATGATGATTATCGTATAAAATATGTCTATCCGATTGGGTCAAACTCCTATACGGTTCCACAGAATATCGATATCGGTTTTTCTGTTCAAATAGAGCTAGCAGAAGTTAGACAGGCTCTAGAAATTGATAGAATACATAATTTGGGTTATTTTGGGTATGGTATATCTGTAGCAGTTTTAGATAGTGGAGTAAATAATTCAATTGCCCCTGCTTTACAATCACATTTACATTATGATGAAGAAAAAATCGCAACCGCATGGGTCTCCTCAAATATGTCAGAAGACATCAACGATTTAAGCGGTCATGGAACACATATTGTATCCGTTTTAGCAGGAAACGGTGTTTATGTTTCAGGTCAAAGCACAGTCCAAACAAGTAACTACGGTATTGCTCCTGATGCTAGTATCGTCAACATTAAAGTTTTAGATAAAGATGGCTTTGGTGAAGATGTATGGTTAATTGATGGTTTTTCTTATGCCCTTTATCGTGATGTAGATATCATTTCTGCAAGTTTAACTTCAGTTACATTTGCTACTATTGGCGATCCAATTGAGGAGTTAATGTATGAAGCTGGAAGGAGGGGCATACCAGTTGTTGCGTCTGCAGGCAATTATGGCCCATCAGGCAACTCAGCAGGAGCCCCAGCTCTTTGGGATTATGTAATTTCAGTTGGAGCTTCTAGTGATTTACAAAATCTTGCAGTTTATACTTCAAGAGGTTTAAACATGAATTTCTCAACTGGCGTAGATATTCTTGCACCTGGCAATTCCATTGGAGGAAGTGACGCTTCAAATGGAGGAGTAAGATATGTATCAGGAACTTCTGTTTCAGCGCCTATTGTTGCAGGAGTATTAGCATTACTTATGGAAGCAGTTCCAGATCTAAATTCTCATAGGTATGAAACAGCCCTATTCGAAACTACTGTTGACATTAATGCTCCAATCATTGCCCAGGGTAACGGAATAATCAATCCTTATTATGCTCTTCTCTATCTAATTGAGCATGTAAATTCAGATGTTTTCACAATAAATCCAAGAAGAATCTCTCCAGAAAATATATATTATTATGAATGTGTAGAAGGGACGACAACAGAATTCAATATCAAAATTGTTGCATCTGATGATCAGAGAATATATGTGTCAGTACCAAGATTTTCTAGTAATTTCCAAATTGCTGATTATTTTGATGTAACAGCTGGGTGGAATCACATCTCGTTTAATATATCGCTTCCTTCAGTTCAGAGGATTGGAGATATAGTTGGATCAATAGTTTTTACTAATGATGATGATATTTCAAGTACAATTAATATTCAAATTCAAACAAGGTATTTAGGAGGAAACGTTCTTTTTGATATTTCCCACGAAAACTCAACGGAGAATCAATGGTTTGATGCTTCAACTCCCTTTGGGGCACATAGTTTTACCGCAAGAGTTCTAAAAGACAGAGGATTTCAAGTTGATTATCAGAAAGAAGGCTCATTAATATTGGATAATGTTGACGTTCTAGTCATATCAGATCCAGAGTTGAATTATACAGCTGGTGAATTAGATACAATTTACAATTTTGTTTCATCTGGAGGATCTTTATTATTCTTAGTTAACAGTCTTCGATTTGTAGAAGTAGATGAAGTTGTTGATGATCCAATATTGTCAAGCAACTATTACGCTTGTAATCAAGTGCTAGGCTTATTTAATGCTAGTGTTGGCAACAAGGTCCCAATTGACTATGTTCCATACCAAGGTGATATTGCAGAAGGTGTAGATTTCACATCAATCGATTCTTTTACCTTCTGGGGATGGCCTCTTGCTTTTACTTCTTTCGAAAACACAGAGAATCAGGTAGTGGCTACTTTCAAAGCTACAATTGATGATAACCTGATAGAGTTTAATGCTGTACTCTCAACAGTTATAGGCCAAGGCAGAGTAATGATGTTTGGTTCAGGTTATCCATTTACAGATCTAGGTTTGATAGTTGATTCAATTGAACTTAATCCACTTCGAGTTGGTCTTGATAAAAGCTACAGAACTCTTCTTTCACAAGATTATAGCAATCTTCAACTAGTAAATGATACGTTTAATTGGCTTATTTCAACTCACCGTCCTGAAATTGAACTACAAATCAGTACAAACGAGATTTGGATTAGAGAACAATTTACACTAAGTTTAGATATCAGAACAAAGGAAGGAAACGTAATTGTTCTCCCTGATAACCGTGTGTCAGTAACTTTCCTAAATCCTGATAATTCAATCAAACATTTGATTCTGTTATTCAACGGACAGAATCTTAGATATGAAACTTTGGTTAAATTAGAACAATACGGAAAACATATACTTTTTGTACCTCTGGTACTTACCAATCACACCGTAACCGATGGTAGAAAGGAAGTGTTTTGTAATGTTCAATTGTGGGATCAAATAAACTTAATCCAAAATATTACAACGGGTATTATAGCATTCATTTTTCTAACAATAGTCTTAATCCCAGTATTAAGAATCAGATTTACAAAGATTCATCCAAAGCAATAAATTAAATGTATTCTCCTCTTCTTTGTAAATTTTGCAGCCTAACGCTTGTGCGTGCTATTGCACAGAAAATGCTTATATAGGTGTGCGTCAACGTTACACATGTAGTGTGTTTGATACGCACACACAAGAATGTGAAAAAAATGCAAAGAGAAAGATTACCAAAAGGATCAGTTGAAGTAATAGGATTATTAGAAGATAAGGGAGCCTTAACTCAAAAAGAGATTATTGAAAGTCTGAATGAAAAGAAGCCAAGAGCAATAAGATACACTGTACGCCAACTTTTAGATAGAGCTGTTTTAGTTAATAGAGCAAATTTCGATGATATGAGATCATCTTTAATAGGTATTAATCCTGAGATGGAGATATCATTACTAGATCTAATAACTAAAACAAAAACTGGTCAAACCATAACCGCGTAAATCAACGTTTACATTTACATTGCCATCAAAATCTTTTTTACCTCCTTTTATTCCTTGTTTTTGAAGAAAGATGTCTATCAAAGTTTATGCAAATGTTGCTGGTTTCTTCGTTTATGATTCTAATGAGATGCTGAAGGAGTTTATAGCATATCCAAACGAAGCAGAGAAAATAGCTGCTAGAATACATAACTTGTCAGTTTATACTATATCAGATGAACTTGAATCTATACTAAAAGAAGTTCAAGATGAGATAATAGAAACCAATAGCGCAGATGTAATTAATTATATTCGTAGTAAAGGTAAAAAAGCAGAATTGAGTGTAAATTCCGAATTTTACCAAAGATTTCTAACACACCTTTTTACTACTCTAAACCAACAAAACTATTTAGCTGATGAAAAAGAATATCAGATGCTCGTAAGAGCGGTTGGAATTAGTCTTTCCAAAAAACGAGTTGCACATAGTTCACAAAGAGTAGATAAAAACGTTGTTCATGCAATTCTTTCAATGGATGATAAAAACAGCAGATCTCTGGAGGATGCTTTGAGTATTTGGGAAAACTGTAATGATTTTCTGGACTTGGGTACTGAAACACTTGAAACAGGAAAAAGAA
>JAGXNV010000048.1 GCA_019894795.1 Candidatus Heimdallarchaeota archaeon
ATGCAGGTGGAGTGCTTTTACAGCATTTACTTCCACATTCCAGATTACAGATTCTTTCATCAGAAGTGTATTCCATAGGATTCACCAACCTCTTTTAATTGATTTTTATAGCAAACTTTCAGTTTTAAAATTGAAAGCTTCTTCAACCATATCTTGAATATTGTCTGCATCCTTAATCATTCTTAATTCATTTTCATTTTTCAGTTCATAAACCGCAGGCCGAGGATATCCAAATTGTTCACTCATTGAAAGAGTATATGCACCACAATTGAGGATTGCTAATCGATCTTCTTCTTCAATATTGTAGCTAACAGATTCGTTTGAGATAACGTCAACAGGAAGACACAGAGGACCCCCTATCCTACAATATGGCCCCTCTCCTTTATATTCTAGGGGAATTGCTTCGTAATTGGAGTAGCGCATTGGTATGAGTGTATTTGCTCCAATGTCAGTAAAGGCCCACTTTCTACCCCATGAACTCTTTGTTCTCAACACTTTTGCTACCGCAATAAAACTATCCTCAATTAGGTATCTTCCAGGTTCAAGTAAAACAGTGATGTTCTCAATATTATCGATTCCTACAGAAATTTGTTCTGCATATCTCTCTAAATTAAAACCGTTTTCATCAAGTTTGCTCTTACTCGCCATACCCCCACCTAGATTCAATTGTTCTATCTCAATTTCATGTTTTTTAGAAAGGTCTTTGATGTAGTCATTCAAGAATTCCAATAATTCATCATAAAAATCATGAGAAACAATATTAGTTCCAACATGTACATGAACTCCTTTAGGCTTGAGATTTGAGCTGTTTTTCGCATACTTGTATAGTTTCATTGCTCTATCATAGTCTATCCCAAGTTTACTATTCTTTTTTATCAACAATTTTTTCTCTGTCTCTTCACTAAGCCGAGGATGGATCCGAATAGTTATATCTTGTACAATTCCCTTCTTTTCAGCAATATTCTCTATATCTCTTAGCTCGTTCATCGATTCAATATTTAAATACTGAATTCCCTTGTCCATGCTGAACTCTAGTTCTTTCTGAGTTTTAGCTGGACCGTTAAAAATAACACGATCAAAACTAAACCCAGCACGCTCTGCTAACAACAATTCAAATAACGACATTGCTTCTGTTGTCATTTCTAAACCATTAGCATGTTGAAGTATTCTACCTAGGTAGTTAGCCTTAATTGCGTATGCAATGCGAGTGGATGGAATATATTTATCAAAAGCTGATTTCAAATGATTGTAATTGTGTTCGAATCGTTTGGGAAGAAAAATGAAGAATGGTGTTGGTACTTCTTTTATTATATTCAAGATGGATCTGTTGTTAATATGGAGTAGATTCTCCTCATACTTCAAATAAGGAAGATGGTTGGTTTTATCTTCACTTGGATTTATTTTCGTCACATTGACTCAGCTCTTTAGTTTCAGAAGTTTGTTTCTCTATTATTTTTTATTATTATCTACATCTAATCTTTGAAATTGAAAAATTTTGCCTTCTAATTGAAAAATTATTAAACTGATACCTGTTTAATAATATTATGAGTGAATTATCTATCCTCGAGCAACTAAATGAAGTGAATAAAAGAGTATCCATAAAGGAAGGAGTATTTGGTATTTTGAGAACATTAGCTGTTATCTCTCGATTTGCAGAAGAACCAATGCGAAAAGTAGCTCAAGAAAGTAATTTACCTGTACCAATTTGTGTAGCTATTCGTAATGAATTTGAAAAACTAGGTTGGGTCTCAAAAGAAGAGAAGGGAGCCCTTCTTACTCAAACGGGGCACGACATTATCAAGTCTTTAGGTGGACACAATGAAGATTTTTCATGTTCAAAATGTAAAGGACTAGGTGTATCTATTCCTTATTCAAAGTTTCTAGAAGAATTAGAGCACATAAAACGATATAGCAGTATGAGAAATCACCCCCTTACTCAATTTGATCAATCTTTTGCAACACCTAGAACTAGTCTTTCACGAGTTCTTTATATGGGTCATAATTATGACCTATTTCGAAGAAATTTCGCTTTTTTGGGAGACAGTGACCTAACTAGTATTGTTCTAGCATTATTTGCAAATAAGTTTTCTAAAATAGTAGTTTTTGATATAGATCAACGTTTGAAAGAAATTATCGAATCTGCAAATAGAGAGAATGCTCTACAAATTGAGTTTGTGGAACATGATTTAAGGAAACCAATTCCTGCAAAATATCACAAAAAATTTGACTGTATTTCCACCGATCCACCATATACTATACACGGATTGAATTTGTTTATATCTCGAGGTTTATCCCTACTTTCAGATGAACATAATGGTGTAGGTTATCTCTCTTTTGGAGTAAAACCACCTAGTGAAGCTTTGGAACTAGAAAAGAGTTTACTTCAAATGAATTGTGTGATAACGGATATAGTACCCAAATTCAATCAGTATATTGGAGCTCAGAAACTAGGCGGTGTTTCCACATTATATAGGTTTGAAGTCATCCAACCCGCTACACCTTTGATACAAAAAGAATATGACGGCTCACTTTACACAGGGGAGATTAATCCAATTATACGCACTTATGAGTGTCATAAATGTAAATCAAATATCGAAATAGGGATTAATCAGTCTATTTCCACCATAGAGGATCTAAAAAACAAAGGATGCCCCCACTGTGGTAATGAATCTTTCTCTAAAACTAGAGAGAGAAAAATGGAATGATTTTAAAAGTACAAGTAGGATAATAGAAAATAATGAGAATTTTAGATGATATTTATGTGGTTCCAGGTTTTGTTAACAGCTACTTGATTGAGAGGGAACACCACTCTGTTTTAATAGATACTGGAATGAGTAAACAGGCAAAGAAGGTAATTCAAACAATAAAATCCTTTTTCCCTGATAAACCTCTCAAAGGAATCATCATTACTCATGCTCACCAAGACCATATAGCTGGACTAGAAACATTGGGTCAATTGTATGGTTCAACAGTTATTGCTCATAAAGAAGAAAGCGACTATATCATGAAGATAAAAAAAATGCCAACAAGAGATGGTTTCATTGGAAAAATGATTTCTTTCTTTAGTAAACTTTCTTCCACGTCTGGTTATACCGTTGATCAAGTTGTATCTGATTATGAAGTAATCTGTGGGTTGAAGGTTTTTCATTTACCAGGTCACACTCCTGGGAGTATAGCTTTGGAAGATGTAGAAAGTCATGCATTGTTCTGTAGCGATATTTTAAATACGGATAAGAAGGGAAAGAAGTTGCTACCCCCAAATAAGAGCTTTGCATTAGATTATGAGAAGGCTTTACAATCTTCCTTGAAATTATTGAGAGAATCAAAACCAAGTGTAATATTACCTGGTCATGGTGCTCCACTTTTTGAACCAGAAGAAGCAATTAAAGAATATTTAGAAGAGTATAGTTAGGTGTAAATATGTCTCGAAACTCCTATTTCATTCCTGGAATAATACTTGGGCAACTGCTTTTAGTTTTTCTTATATTATATTTCAATGTAGGAATGTTTGGATTTGACGCATACATCCATTTGCAGTATGTTGATTCTATACTAGGAAATCATCACATCATTGAGCTTGATATAGCAAAATCATATTATGATTTTGTTGGATTTCATCTTTTTGCATCTGCTATTTCTTCTTTAACTGGCTTGGAACCTAAGATCATTTATGAATTTGTCAGTGTTTCAATACCCATTCTGCTCTTTGACTTCTCCATTATAGCGTTTATTCGTCATTTAGAGAAGAAGAGAAAAGGATATACCTTCAACTCATTTAACATCAAATATCTTGCCCTAGTATTGCTTTTTCCGTCCATAATTGGAATTCAAATGTTTCTTGGAAGACCGAATTCTTTAGGTATAGGCTTGTTTAGTCTTTGTCTTTATTTATATATCTGCAAACCAGAGAGCTTTAGAAGCCAAATTATAGCTGGTTTTCTAGCAATTGTAACAGTAAAAGTTCATCATTTATCAGCTGTTTTTCTTTTGCCCGTAATTCTTTACTCAAGTATTTTTCTTGCGAGAAATTACAAAGCGATTCTTTCACTTGTTTATGCAATACCAGCAGTAATTATTGTTGAAACTATTTTAGATTCTCGCGAATTCAGCATAGTAAACCTTTATTTCTCAAGAAATGAAACCTATGAAACATTATACAATATTTTCATAAAAAATGAGTTCTCACTTTTAGTTCTTTGGCTTATAGTTACACTTATTGGTTTTCTTATTAGAATGAGGTATAGTAAAAAAATCATGACCTTTTTTTCAAAACAAAAGATTACCTCCTATTTATTTATTCTTCTTGTGTTCAGTATAATAACTGTGGAAATAGTTGGATTGTTTAATTATACAACAGGCCTCTCTTCTTGGTATATTTCTGCAGAACTAGTGATAATATTCCTTTTGAGTGGTATCGCACTAATTTTTCCAAACAATGCAAAGACAGCTCTGTTTGCACTAGGATTCTGTTTCTATGGTTTTACGGTTTTATTCTCTCTTGTCTTCAGTTCGGCAGAACACGAACTCTCATGGGTAGCACCTAGAACTTTCATCTTCACTATAATTTTTGTCAGCATTTTGGCATTTTTAGCAATATCTGATGTGATTGGGAAAGTAAAAAGAAGATTTGTACCAATATTTTTTGTTATTTTGATAGCTAATTCATATCTAAGCATGGCTTATATGGCTGAACAATATCTCCCTGGTTATAACCTAACTAGTTCGTATGAGAACATGACCTTCGCCTATAGTTTCAACAATGTTGCCAACATTAGTCCTAGTACTACAAGTATGTCTTTTTCGGTTTCAAAATATATTGAGGGTGTAGATATTTATAGACTACCTCTTTTACTTGATTCAAATTCCTCTCTCGAAACAAATGCAGATCGATTGTTACACTCTTGGAAAAAGTATATAGTAATAGGTTTTGTTATGGATCAATGGTTGGGAACGCCTCTTTATCTCTCTCAAGACGATATCAGTTACTATCTAGGAACTCTCCGTTATTACAATTACGGACCTCTTACAATTCCTCGCCCTACATTCAACTTGATAATGAGCAATGGGCATAATTATCTATTATATAATGTACTGGTGTGAAATATGGATAATCTTAGAATAGTTCAAGTGACACCTTTCTTCGGATCAAAAAGTTACGGGGGAACTGAAAGATATGTGAACTATTTATCTAAGGAATTAGCAAGTAGAGGTCACCATATAGATGTTTTTACAACTAAAAAATCAACAAAAATTCCTTACCAAAGTTATTATGATAACATGACAGTTCATAGGTTTTTTAGCCCTATGGATGTATTTGGGATTAATCCTGCTTGTATAATGCTTCATCAGTTGATGAAAATTAAAGATATTGATGTTTTTCATGTACATTCCTATATTTATTTTACAACTATCCAAGCTGCTTTGGCAAAATTATTCAGAAGAATACCACTTCTTCTCCATATTCACGGAGGGGTAGGAAGACCTCCTTACAAAACTGGTTTCATAAAAGAGTTTGCCAAGATGTTTTTTGATTATACTGTGGGAAGATTTGTTTTATCGCAAGCTGATATTATTGCTTCTGTCAGTCAATATGATAAAGAATTGTTGAAAGATAGTTTACATGCTAGACCAGATCGTTTAACTCTTGTGAATAATGCAATAGATACTAGTTTATTCACTGAAGTAAAACCTGTTCAAAACAAACAAATTACAATTACATATGTAGGAGATCTTGAACCTTGGAAAGGCATTTTTTACTATTCAAAGGTCATTAAAAGCATACTAAAGCAAAGAAACGATATTGTTTTCTGGTTTATTGGACAAGGATCATTGTTTTCGGTTCTGAAGAAGAAGTTTGAAAATGAAGATCGAGTGAAACTCTATGGTGCAGTTAATCATACTGCAATACCGTCTTTACTTGAAAAAACGAATTTCTTGATTCTACCTAGTTTCTGGGAAGGTTCACCTACTGTGATAATCGAAGCAATGGCGATGGGTATTCCTGTCATAGGGTCTAATATAGGTGATATTCCCAGACTTCTGAAAAATGGAGAAGATGGTACATTATTTGAAGTTGGAAATACAGTATCACTTGAAAAAGCAATTAATGATAGTGTAGATAACTACGATAGTTGCATAAAAAAAGCAGTAGAAGCGAGAAAGAGAATTAGAGCAGATTTTTCGTTTTTGAGTGTTACCAATCAGTTAGAGAGACTTTTCTATAAACTTGCAAACAAGTAACCATCCCTCTCCGCATACGTTTTCTAAATGCCCACTAACTTTTTAAGTAAGGGAAGAAGCTTAAAATTGGTGGTTAAGTGGTTAAGTCGAGGGATAGCGAAATGCGTTTCCAGAAATAGACTTGAAATTCTTTTTAGATACCAACTTAGCGGAGCCTATAATCCCCCACCAACAAAAATAATTTTCTTTCTAAATCTACGAGATGAAAGAAATTCATTTAAACGTACTTTTTCTGTCGATGTACGAGACTTGTGCATAGTCTATCAATTTGACAGAAGAATAAAAACTTAAATTTAATGTTAAAAGGAGTAATTCGCAATGAGTAAAGAAAAATGGGTAGTAACTGCTGCATGGCCTTATGTAAATATGGTTCCCCATCTAGGGACAATGTTACAATTGTTAAGTGGAGATGTAATAACTAGATATAGGAAATTAAAACAAGATGATGTTGTATATGTAAGTGGCTCAGATGCTCATGGAACACCAATAGTAGTAGCAGCTGAAGCTGAAGGTATATCTCCAGATGAATTAGCTATGAAATATCATCAAAAAATATTACAACTTCTAAAAGATTGGAATATTGAATTTGATAAATATACTATTACAACCAATCCTACCCACATATCATATGTGCAAGAACTCCATAAGAAAATTCATGAGAATGGCTATTTCAAGCTGATAGAGTCTGAACAGTATTATTGTAATCATTGCAAAAGATTTCTCCCTGATAGATTTGTGGAAGGGACATGCCCTCACTGTGGAATTAAGGATGCTAGAGGGGATCAATGCACGAATCATAACTGTGATAAAATACTCAAACCTATAGATTTAATTGATCCTTACTGTTCAACTTGTGGTAATAGTCCAGTGTTGAAAAAGACAAAACATTGGTATTTTGATTTACCAAAACTATCTGATGAACTCAAAAAATTTGCAGAAAATAATCCCCATATTCCACTTTTTGCAAAACAAAAAGTGCTAAGCATGATTGAAGAAGGACTTATACAACGACCTATTTCAAGAGATATGTCCTGGGGGATTCCTATAGGCCCCATCTTTGGAGAAGAATTTAATGAAAAAGTCCTATACGTTTGGTTTGAAAACGTTCTTGGATATGTGAGCACGGTCAAACTATTAGCAGAAGAACTGGGTAAGCCTGAATTATTTGATGATTTTTGGCTAGACAAGAATACGAAAACGGTATTTTGTATTGGTAAAGATAACATCATATTCCATGCTTTATTGTTTCCAGGGATGCTTATCGCATCTAAGGATTCATATCCCCTCCCACATGCAATTGCAACTACAAACTTTCTGATGTTTAAAGAAGGACCTTTTTCAAAATCAAAAGGCATAGGCATATGGGGTGATGAAGCTGTAGCAACCTTATCTGCTGATTATTGGCGCTATTATTTATTGATAAATAGACCCGAGCTCAGAGACTTTTATTTTGACTGGGATGAATTTGCATCTACTGTTAATAATGATTTGAATGACGTTACTGGGAATTTCATTCACAGAACAATAACCTTCATATCTCAGCATTTTAATGGAAAGATTCCAAAGAGAGGAAAACTAGAAAAAGAAGAACAAGATCTTCTTTCTCAAATAGAAGATAGCATCCAAAGGTACAATGATGCTATGGAAAACTTCAAACTGAAAGATGCTACTTCAATAGCTATTAATGTTGCTAGACTTGGGAATCAATACTTTTCAACAACTCAACCTTGGCATTTGGTGAAAAATGACAAAGAACGAACTGCAACAGTTCTTAATCTTTCTGCAAAATTATCTGAAATCCTATCAATCCTTTTATGGCCTATTATTCCTTCAACTGCCGAAAAAATATGGGGCGAACTTGGTTTTGAAGATCTCCCCGTAACTAAAGGAATAGATAACATAGATCTCACAATCTCTAATGAAGGTCAATCTGTAAAGAAATCCAAACCGGTTTTCTTTAAGATTAAAGGTGAAGAGATTAAGAAAAAGTTAGACGAAGTAAGAGGTAAAACTAAAAAACAAAAGGAAGAGGACAAAAAAATGGAAAAAATAAGTGATAAGGAATTCAAAAAAGTTGAACTAAAAATCGCCACAATCATAGAAGCTGAACCATTGGAAAAAAGTAAAAACCTAATCAAACTACAAGTAGATTTAGGAGAAGAAAAAAGACAAATCTTAGCTGGAATTAAGCAATTCTATTCCGCTGAAGACCTAGTAGGCAAACAAATTGTAGTAGTTACAAATCTTCAACCAGTTACTTTGATGGGTCAAAAATCAGATGGTATGCTTCTTGCAGCTGATATCGATGGTGAACCTATCATACTTCAACCAGATAAATCTGTACCACCCGGAGCAAGTGTTAAGTAACATTATCATCACAGTTCAATAACTTGTAATTTGTATTATCTCTGAAAGTATAACCTGGGAAGACTTCCGTGCTTGTAGATACACTTGTCAATTTGCTTTTATCTTGTCGAAGCATATCAGCGAATTATGCTGAGACAGACATGTATATTTCCCTAATATTACACTTCTTTTAAATAGAAAATGATAAAGAAGCTTAGGTGTAAAATAATGAAACTGGTTACAGTCCATCTTCCTGACGAATTCTTGCATGATTTAGATGAATTAGTCAGACAAAAGAGGTATCCTAATAGAAGTGAATGTATAAGAGTAGCAATTCGTGATTTATTAAAAGAAGAAATGTGGAATAAAAGCAACGCTTTCTAATTCTCACACTTACTCTTCTTATTTTTGTGCTCTTCTATAATTTTGAATAGAAATTTTATTTTCAAAAATGAATCTGAAAAGTTCTAATAATCTTTTCTCGGATAGTTAAATTGCTACCCTCTCCTGTTGTCCTTTGTTTTCTTATAGCTTCTAATAAATCGTCAGCAGTTGTTATTTCTTCAGTAGTAAGAGTATATGCCATCCCTATGTCTTTTAATCTGTGTGCATCGCTTCCACCTGTTTCAGGCAAATTGCTTTTTGCTGCCATTTGTTTTGCTTTAGTATTGAAGAATTTAACTGGGCAAGAACCATTTACAGTTTCTACAGCGATGTTCTTCAAGTCATAGATGATTTTACCAATTCCTCTTCGAGTAAAATCGAAGGGATGAGGTATAATAGCTAATCCCCCCATATCTAGTATTTCTTCAACAGTTTCTTCAGGACTTAGTCTTCTCTTAATAGTTTCTTTTATACCAAGTCCAATTACATGACCCCTGTTAGTTGAAACTTCTACTCCGGGGATGATTAATAATTCATTACTTTTAAAATTCTCATGATGAAATTTTATGCTATTGTGGTCTGTTATTGCAAGTCCACTTAAACCATTCTTAATTGCTATCTTGATGATATCTTTAGGGTTGCTCTTACAGTCATTTGAAAACCAGCTATGAACATGCAGATCATATCGTTTGGCAACCATTTACGACTCATCTTCTTTTTCTACTTCAAAGACTATTCTCTCAAGTTCATCTAAATCATGAACAGTTGCAAGTTCTTCTTCATCGCCATGAGTTAACCATAATTTATCCTGATTTCCCTTGAGTTCTCTCATTTGTTCCTCTAGATACTTGTAAACTGTACTGTGTTTGGAACCATTGATTAATTTTATGAGCCCATCTTTCAATATTTTTAATTTACTGAATTCTGAAATTATCCCTATTGTATTTCCAAAAACTGAAACATGTGCCCCAGTTATTTGTTCTATAATGTTTCTAGTTCTCCCGTTTTTTCCGATAACTCTTGATCGTACTAGCTTTTGCGAATTTGGAGAAGTTCCCACAAAGTCCCGAAGTTGAATTAAATCAAATCCCCAACCTGAATCTTTAATCTGATAAGCCTTTTGAGGATTGAAGCCTCTTCCAATGGCTTTAACCATGTCTCTTGCTCGCCACATATTTACAGGATCTTCCGAGTCTTCCTCTAGGATTATGATGACATCGCCCGTCTTACTATCTACCACTAATTTACTATCTGTTAATTCCTCTACTTTCTTCTTTGTGCTTCCTTTCGGACCTATTAGTACTGCAACCCTTTCCAATGGGATCCGTACTAGAAATTCGCTTGACATATGTGACACCAATTATATTTCTAATGTTTGTATTTTCGGGCTAGGAGGAGAATCTGTTATTTGTTCATAAAGTTCTTCATTTGGAAGTATTTCCACTCCAAGAGAACCAAAATATCTGTTGATATTCTTTATATCTCTAAACAGAAAAGCTGCGGCATATGGATGATCAAGTAATACTGCTTGTGAAACATCAATAATAACCGGCTCATTTTTGACCATTATTATATTATACTCACTCAAATCTGCATGAATCATATTCCCTTTCTCATATAGTTTGGTCATATAGTCCAAAATCTTTGCATATAATTTGTGAGGTTTCTTAACCTTACTGTCCTTCAGAAGCAAAGCTGCTTTTTCATTTTTCCCTATGAATTCCATTACAAGAACATTCTTCTGAACTGCTATAGGAATTGGGACTCTAATGCCTGCATTATTCATACGTTTAAGGTTTTTGAATTCCTTCTTAGCCCAAGTGTAGATGAACGAATAAGTTCCCTTTTTATAATTCTTAAAACGGGGATCTCCTTGAACATAAATCCAATTTTTCTTGAATTCGGCAGAAGCAGTTCGATATATCTTGATAGCAAGTTCCTCTTTCTCTGCTCCGTAGCCATGGTAAACGTTAGCTTCTTTACCGGTTGAGACACAAAAGCCTATATCACTTAAAATGCCCGTATTCATCATTTTTACTAAAAGCATGCTTGTTTGAAAATCAAATACGCTCTCTATAGTTTTCAATGTGCCAGAATCTTTCTCTCTAATACGATTCTTATCTATCAGTTGATCAATGGATGCAATTTCTTTATCTGACATATTATCACTATCTTGTTTGAACTAAGCGTATATCTAGGGCTCGAAGGTGTGGTCATCAATGGAGGAGATGAAGTGGAACCATTCGTTAAAAGAAATAATACATTTAGAATAAATAAAACTATTGTTTAATCAAAGTCTATCACAAGAAATAATCGAATCAAGAAAAAAAAGTGATTAAAGAGCATATTCTTCGGGAATGTGATTATTATTCAACAACCATCTTACCTCATTTTTCCTAAAGCGATGCACTAATTCCCCTTTTTCATCAGGATTCATACCATATAAAGGCATAATTATAACTACATCACCAACTCTACACCAGAGTCGTTTTCTATACTTACCTGGAATGCGGATTTGCCTGGTAAACCCATCTAAACATTTTACCAGTAAGATGCTTGCACCAAGAATTTGCAAAACAACTCCGAAAAATTCCCCTTCTTTAGGTAATCGAGCTCTAATAGCATCAGAATCAGTAGTTACCCAATCTGTACCTGTCTTTTTATAGGGTTTCTTCTTCTTTTTAGTCGGTTTTTTTCTTTTACTCAAATATAATCCTCATTCCTAAACAGCGGAAGGTCTTAAAATATTTTGTTGTTAAGCTGAAAATTTATTGAAAAGAAGTCTCAAACGAAACAAACAAAAAGGTAAGAGGTAAAAAGCTCTTGAGGCAATACGATGAACTATGATGATTTATTCGAAAGAGCAAGAAAACAACTTCCAGAGAAAGTGTTCGAACAATCAAGATTCGAAATTCCAAGTATACAGTCAGTTCTTGAGGGAAATAAGACCTTTTTATTAAATATAAGAGAGGTCTTAGAACGAATTAATAGGGAAGAAAATCATTTCCTCAAATTTATGGCTGGAGAATTAGCAACTTCTGTAACAATGGAAGGTGCTCGTGCTGTGTTTGCTGGAAAGCATGCTAAAGCAACACTTCAAACTCTATTAGAAAGATACGTAAAAGAGTACGTTATCTGTGCTGAATGTGGAAAACCAGATACTCGTCTATTGATTGAAGCAAGAATTTTAAGAAAAAGATGCGATGCTTGCGGAGCAACAATATCTGTTAAACCTTTACGAAAATAAGTTAAAGACAAGTGATTTCTATGACTTCTTCCTTTTTCATTAAAATAATTGAGCAGTCAAGCCAAAGATTAGTTGCTGCATGTGATGAAGAAATAATGGAAATGGAACTATTAAGTCATGGAGTGAAAATTAGAATTAGTAAGAGCTTCTATGGTAAAGAACTAGTAACTGAAAAGGAATTAATCAATGAAATCAAAAGAAGCACCTCTGTAAACGTAATCGGATCAAGAGTTGTAGATCTTCTCCTAAAATATCGCTTTATTCATGAAGATGCCATATTATGGTTCAATCACCCAGATAAGAAAACGAAGATTGGTCATGCCATGCTGATAAAAGATAGATAAGACAAGGCTTATTTGGGTTAAGAGGAAGAATTAACTGTAAAAGGTGAGTACAATTTCTGAAAGAGGAAGATTCTGTGCAGTTTGTGGAGCTATCGATGAAGATCTAATTGATAATTTATGTGAGAAATGTTACAAGAAAGAACATCCTCTAGAAATTGAACTATTGAAAAGTCTTGATGTTGAGATTTGTACTAAATGTGGAAACATCAGAGTACTAAGTAATAATATAGACCCATGGGCAAAAGAAGAAAACCTAGAAGAAGTTATCCGCGAAGTTGTCAGAAGTGCCGTTTTATCAAAATTTCGCTCTTCAGATCCTTATGATGTTGAATTTGAAGATGATATAGAAAATGATAAAATCATGAATTATGGTGTCAAAGAATTTGAACTTAGAACAAAAATCAGTATGCAACCTCATGAAGAATTCTCTGCTTTCGAGAAAGATTTCACCACTAGACTGAAAATGGTGAGAACTGTCTGTAATGATTGTTTTAAGTTTAAATCTGGTTATTTTGAAGCTATTCTACAAGTTCGTGCAGATGGAAGAAGAATGAAAGATGATGAATTAGACAGGCTTGAAAATCTAATCAATGGTATGATGAAACAGTATGAAGATGGTAAAATGACGTATATACTTGATTTAAAAGTTGAACCTGAAGGAATAACAGCTCAAGTAAGTACAAAACTATTAGCTTCAAACTTGGCTAGAGAAGTTAGAGCACAAACTGCAGGAAAACTCTCTCTTGCCTATGAGCATAAAACAACATCAAAAGATGGAGCTGAGGTTTATGTAAATACTTACCTTGTTAGATTACCAGAGTTTGGTAAGAATGACATTATTGATTTTGAGAAAGATCTATGGAAAGTAATAGCGATAAACGATGACCAATTCAGATTAGTATCCCTCACGAACCATGAAGAAAGAAAAGTAGTAAGGAAGAGAGTAGAAATCAACGCTAAAAAGAGGAACGAAGAGTTAGTACCTCGGGAATATATGCTAGTTTCAACAGACGGTCAGACTGTAGTTATTATGGCTATGGACAACTATGAGAACTTTGATGATAATTTGGAGAGATTGCCCAAAAATATCGAAATAGGTGCAACTATCAAAGGATTTCTGCTGGATGAAAAGAACTACTATATTGAGTAGTCCCCATATTTTCGTTATGTAGATAAGTTTTTTATTTACAATTGAACTACAATCTTCGATTATTATGTCACAGAAGGAAATTGCTTGGGATTTATCTGAGATGTTTAAAGATTCAGATGACCCAAAAATAGCTCAAGTTTTGAACAAACTCGAAAAACAAGTCGATGAGTTCATTAAAGATTATAAAGGCAAAATAAATCAACCTGAATTTTCTGCATATGATTTATTAAAACTCCTTGAGAAACAAGAGGATTTCAGAGCAGATTTCATGGAATTTAACACTTTTGCGAGATTATCCTTTGCTGCCAACATGAAGATTCCTGAGATACAAGTTTTATTTAACAAAGCTCAAGAGTTTTCTGCAAAAATAGGGGCTCAATTAGCTTTTCTTGAAATTGAGATGGGTAAATATGTTTATGAAAATGAGCAGGTAATATCAGATCCAAAATTGGAGAACTATAAACATGGTCTAGATAAACTAAAACGGGCCTATCCACATAGACTAACAGAAATTGAGGAACAATTGATTATTGAAAAAGATCAGTATGGGGTAATTGGTTGGCAACAGCTTCAATCTAAATGGTTGAATACAAGATTATTTGATGTAGAAGTAGAAGGCGAACATAAACAACTCCCTTATGGGGTTGCAAATGGACTTTTAGCACACCCTGATAAAGCAACAAGAAAATCTGCTAACAAAGCAATATATGGTCTTCTTGGAAAAGATGAAGAAATATTCTCTTCTGCAATGCACAATATTTGCAGTGATTGGGTAAAAACATCGAAAAGGAGAAAGCACGATTCACCTATGCATCAAAGCCTCTTGGCAAACGATGTTGATCAAAAAACTATTGATAATTTGATGAATGCAATAGATGAACATTCAGTAATTTATAGAAGATATTTGACATTAAAAGCTAAAATGCTAAATCTACCAAAGCTTAGTTGTGAAGATATAGTTGCTCCTCTGCCAGACTTACCAAATGAAGAATATTCTTGGGAAAAAGCCCAAGAACTGATTTTGAGTGCTTATGGCAATTTTGATGAAGACTTCTTTAACACAGCTAAGGACATGTTCGATAGAAATCACATAGATGCAAGTCCTAGAA
>JAGXNV010000004.1 GCA_019894795.1 Candidatus Heimdallarchaeota archaeon
CCCTCAACATTTGGGAATCATCCTTATGGCACTTCCATTTTCACTTTATATTCCTGGTACAGAAGACATGGGAATATTGGTTGCAGACATTCTTTCTTGGTCTTTTTTTTCTCTCATTCTATTTCTTTGGTCAGATCATGAAGAAAGACAGTTAGCAAAGAAATTTGGAGAGGAATTTGTCCAATATCGTTCAAAAACTGGCTCTTTTCTTCCAAGAATTATTAACAGAACAAAAGAACGAAAAAGCTTCCATGAGATAAAATATTGGAAGCGTTATCTTTTCACATTCTTTGCATATTCAGGTTTTGTTGCAGTTGTGTATCTGCTAGCGTATATACTAAGTCTCCCAGGTATTGAACTGCTGAGAAATTATTGAAAGCAGAACGCAGTGAAAACTATGAAGAACGATACAAATGAAAAAAACTCTTGATAGAGTTAATGATAAAGAGGTAGGAATGACCGATAGATTTGCTGACTTTGACACATGCAGATAGTCAAAGCACGATTGTGAGATTGTTGTAGAACAGGACACATATCATCAATTAAGTTTCTATCTCGCGGAAAACAAATCCTTCAAAAGACAAGATATTTATTATCAACTTAGAGAAGATTCGATGTGATCTTAACCTTAAAGTTTACTTTTGCATAATTTTATATTGTAGCCTTTTCTGCTGTTCTTAATGAAGAAGACATTCTTGAATCATGCTAGTCTTTCATCTTGTATCAATCGATCGTCTATCTCTGCCGCTGATTACAGTTCCTTCCCTACTGTTGTTCAAAATTATTTTGAGAATATCTTTCCTGAGACCTTCGAACAGATATTTTTTGCCGAACTTACCCATTCAGGTGAATTCAGAACATCAGCTTCTCAACCTTGGTTTCCCATCAAAGGGATGTACTATTATCTTGGAGACATTCCCGCATTTTATTGGGAGGGTAAAATTAAACCTTTCCCCATTCTTTCAATCAAAGCTCGAGATTTTTATTACAAAGGTAAAGGTGAAGTTCGTGTTAGGTTAAATTCTATTATTCCTTTAGGTACTAGTAGAGGCCCAGAATGCGATTCTGCTTCCTTACTGCGTTATCTTTCAGAGATGCCTCTAATTCCTACAACCTTTCTTACTTTACAAAATCTCTCATATAAAGAGATAGATTCTTCTTCTGTCCAGATTACCATTCAAGATAAAGGTCTTGAAGAGACATGTGTTTTTACTTTCAATGAAAAAGGAGAGATAACTAAGATGGAGGCCGATCAAAGAGCTCGCGGTGTCAAAAAGGGTTATTCAATGGATAGATGGAGCGGTCACTTCAGTAACTATAAGGAATTCAATGGTATCAAAGTTCCCACTGAATTCATTGCTGAATGGAATCTTCCTGAGGGTGATTTTCAATATGCCAAATTCAAGGTCGATACTCTCGAATACAACAAATTACATTGAGTAGTCTTTCTTTACATTACTCTTCCTAATTGTATGATAAGAGCCTTCAACATATTTTTCTTGCTCAACACCTCCACGGAAAGTGTTAACATGTAATCCTTTTTCTTTTGCTATCCAATAAGCATAGAGTGGTGCGACAACACCGTATGGGATAATAGAAAATTCTTCTTTACCATTGAAGGGTATATCAATCCATGTATGTAAATCGAAATTAGGTTCTTTATTGGACAGCACGATAGGATCGGCTTTTATAGTGTTTTTCAGGACAGGAGAAATTTCTTCTACTCTTTTCAGTGACTCTCCTTCAGGAGATATAAACATGATTGAGGTTCCCTTTTCTGTTACAAAGTAAGAAGTATGGCAATATTCTTCGAGCTCCTTGCTGAAACCTGGTAGTGAGAATTCATACATTTTGAACTCGCCAAACAAGGCATTCCCATAATTTGGTCCTGACGCAGAATAAATCTGTCTAGAAGATACGTGTTCGATTGCTAAAGATTTGATCGCTGTGTTATTAATAATCTTCTTAACCACTGTTGGAATCTGTTCAAGTTCTGAGTAATCTGGATCTTTCTGCAAACTCATTGCCATAAGCTGCAAGGTCATTTGAACCGCTGTATAGCTTTTTGTTTGCGGTACATCATGCTCGTACCCAACGTATTTACTACTAATTTCTCCTTCATATGAGGCTGTTTTGAGTGTTTCAATGTTTGACGATTTAGCATAAAGAAATTTATCTGATAATTGAGCTATTGCACTTTCAGGATTGTTAGTAATAGATAAAACGTGTCCGCCTCTACTCTTTGCTGCATGAACAGTTTCAATCACTCTTGGAGTTTTACCACTTACTGTGATAGGTATCAATAAAGTGTGTTCATCAACATAATTCAAAATTTTGTATTTGTATCTAGAAAATTCCATAGGAAAAACTGTGTGAGCATCCACACCAGATTTAGCAAATGCATGCTCATTTGTCAAAGCAGCACAATAAGAATCTCCACATCCTGTTAGAATGACTTTGTTTATACTGTATTTTGACACAATATCAGTTACTGCTTCATAGATTGTCTCTTTGTACTCTGAGATAAGTTTTTTCAAGATTTTAGGTTGTTCTTCTATTTCTTGTAACATGTAATCTTTCATTGTTGTCAAGTAAAGATTCTTCTTTGTTATTTTAGTTTAACTTACACTTACTTCCAGATTCTCTGTTATAACGGATTATTTTTATTGTTCTCTCTTTTTCCTAATTTGTAATTATGGCTTGGTGTAAAATTGAGATTCTTTCAACCCCTTAAACAATTAGGTTATGCGCGTATATTAGCTGAAACTCGGACACATTTTCCTCTCTCACCAGGTCTACTTGCAATCGAAAAAATAGATTTAACAGATGGTTACGCTGGATCTTTCGATATACCATTCCCTCCACGGTTCGAAGATATTGATGATCACGATTACTCTTTACATTGGTTACTACCAGAAAATAAGAGGGAGAAATATAACACTACTAAGTTTCAGTTAACGGAACAACCATTTTATCCTCCGTTTGCAGAGGAGATTTTTATTGATAGTGATTTTGATGAATATGTAGATAGATTTCTTTTAAAAGCAGAACCTGAAGAAGAAATCTTTACACTCCCAATATCACAGATTAATAACCCCCGTATTAAAGAAATAGCTGATACCGAGAGCTCACTCTATATCCTAACAGGGTTAGCATCACTCTTAAGTAATCAACGTCGACTAACAGAGACTTTAGTACATCTGAGAGAAATTTTATCTCCAGATATTGCATTATATTTACCCGGTCCTATAGCACCTTCATTGTATTCTTTTCTCATTTACATGGGGATAGATTTCTTTGATAACTCCATGGCATATTATGTTTCAAATAAAGGTTATTTCCTTACAGAAGATCAAGTTTACAAGCAATCAAATCACCCTAAATGTTATTGTGTGCATTGTACAAATGATGAACCAAGTCTGTTTAAACACAATGAATCTGTGATAAAAAATACCCTTTCCCGAATAAGAGATTCAATTGAGAGAGAAACTTTTCGAGCACAAGTTGAAAGAGATGTTCATAATAATGTTACATTCGCAGCAGCTCTCAGACGAGTTGATACACACTTCAACAGAAATCTTAGAATTCGGACACCAATGGTATCTTCTGCACCTGTAAAATGTATAGGAGAAGAATCCTTTACTCGACCGCTAATAACTGAGTTCAGGGAAAGAATTAGGGAAAGGTATAGACCTGATCCAAGTTCAAATTTAGTGATACTTCTCCCTTGTTCAGCAAGAAAGCCTTATTCTTTTTCACGCTCTCACCTGTTCTATCATAAAGCCATGAGAAAGGCAGGAAAAGGCGTATTCAAATCACTTACAGAATTGATTGTAACATCACCTCTTTCTGTGGTTCCACGTGAATTAGAAGATATTTACCCAGCAAAGTACTATGACATTCCAGTTGCTGGCGAGTGGTCAGAAAAGGAAATTACTGTTACAGCGGAACTTCTTGTAGATGTTCTAAATCATTTTCCAAAAGATACAGTAATTGTAAATCACATGCATGGAAGAGGATATGGGGACATAGTAGAAAGGATTAAAGAAAAACTTCCATTTGATATTAGAAATACATCAGATGATTCAAGACCTACTAGTGATGAGTCACTCAAGAAGTTAGCAGACACATTATATAATATCCAACAGACAAGAAACACAGAAGAGTCTAAAGGAATATCAAGTAAAATACGAAAAATGCAAGCTGTTGCAGATTTTGAGTATGGAGCAGGAACAGGAGAAATTTTATTTCCACTTTCAGTAAGAATCAAAGGAAAGTATCCAAGAGATCAGCAAATATTCAAAGAGAAGGAACACATAGCAACTTTCATCACAAAAAGTGGTTACTTGGCACTATTTCCAAGATATGCAAATCTAATTTTAGATAAAGCTCATAATACTCTCGAATTTGGAGCTGAGCGAGTTTCTGGAAGTAATATCTATGCACCTGGTGTGATTAAGGCAAGCGATCAAATTCACCCAAATGACGAAATCTTCATTGTTAACGACAACCAAGTAATCGCTACGGCGACAGCTTTGGTCTCAGGGGAGGATATGAATAAGATGACTTCGGGAATTGTTGCAGAAGTTAAAAAGAAAGTGAGGACTAGAAAATGAAAATCAACAAGAGTTTTGCTGAAAGGATAAATTATATCAGAGAGACAGAACTTCAATCTAGAGCTCATTCAAAGAAAATTGTTTATTGGGAAGAAGACAGTCGTCTTCGCTCAGAACAAGGAAAAGCTCTTGTGTTCATTCTTCCTACAAGAGGGTGCTCTTGGGCGCTATCTAAAAGCGGAGGATGTTCCATTTGTGGTTATATTTATGATAATCCACAGCAAACAGATTTTGATTCCATCTACGACACTTTTCAAGCTATCCTAAAAAACAAACTGAAGAAGGAATTTGCTTACGCAATAAAGATTTTCACAAGTGGAAGCTTTCTAGATCCCCTAGAGATACCCGAAGAACTCCAATTAAAATTCACGGAAGAGTTATCTAAATATGAACAAATCAAAGAAATAGTTGTTGAATCAAGACCTGAATACATCAAGGGATCTACTCTTCAAAAAATAGCTAAAGTGATTGATGTTTCTATATTAGAAATAGCAATTGGATTAGAAAGTACAAATAACTCTATCCTAATGAATTCTATAAATAAAGGATTTTTCTGGGAGGATTTTGAGAAAGCAACAAAAATCGTTAAAGAAAATGGTGCTAAAGTCAAAGCATATCTCTTATTCAAACCTCCTTTTGTTTCCGAATATGATTCTATGCGAGACATGTTACAGAGTGTCAAGAGAATTATTTCCTTGGAAATTGATACTATTTCCATAAATGCAGTTAGTATTCATCGTGGAACCTATCTCTCTCAATTATTTGAAAAACATCAATACAGAACACCTTGGTTATGGTCTCTTTTCTATGTTTGCAAAAATATCAAAGAACATTTTCCTAACCTAAGGTTGATTTGTGATATTGTTGCTGGAGGAAATATGCGAGGAGCACATAATTGTGGTGAATGTGATCAGGAAGTTATTCAAGCAATAAAGAATTTTACGATGTCACAAAATGTAGATAGTTTGGGAGAAGAGATAAGTTGTTCATGTAAAAATGAATGGAAGAGTAATCTACTACACGAAAAAATCAGCATATCAGAGCAAGTTTCACAAAAATATATGTGAATAGAATTAATAGACTATTCTTTGGATGTCTTATATTCTAACACTACATCTTTTATTCTTTTAGCAATTCTCTCAAAGACAGGGTTCATTAGGACAGCATCCACATTTTTCTTTGCTATGGCATAGAAGAAATTACTCTCATTAAGAGGAACAAAAATTATCTGATAAACCTCTGTTACATCTATAGATTTTTCCATGCTTTCATCGTTCATCATCTCGATTATATCAGAGAGGAATTTTTCACAGATTTTTAGAGTTTTATTTACAAAACTTTCATCCAGTTTACCATTATGATAAAATAGATTTGTGGTTTCATTGTCATGTTCAACAAAAACTAAGTGGTCTATTCCTCCAATAGAGTTCAAGATATTAAATGTAACTGCACTCAATTTTTGATCTTGTGATATTTCACTCGTCTCAGCTTGTTTCTTTGTTTCTTTGACAGAGGGTTTCTTAGTTGATTCTTTTGATTCAACTTTTCTCCCTATAAGTTGAGGTAGAAACGCTATTTCATCGTAATTTATAGATGTATCAACGAACTCAAGTTCCAATGAAACGGCTTCTTTTTCTTGATCTTTGCGTTTTTGAAATGTGATTACAGAGTCAAAAATTCCTTCAACTGTCTGATTAAAAACTGCTGATGCTCCAGAGAAAACCTGCTGGGGATCACCGCTGTAGAATTTAGTTTTTGATTTTTCTACGAACACTTCAGATAATTGACCAATTAAGGTCTCAGCAATCATTTTATCAGGTAAATTATGGTTTAGAACATAAGTGATATCTTGAATTTTAATGAAAGAGATTTTTGATCTTGAAAGTTCTATTGTTCCTTTTTTTGAGATTTGTGTATCTTCAGCAAAGGTACAAAATGCTTTTAGGACATTAGTTAAAATCTGTTGAGGACAAACATCAGGATTAAACACACTCTCTTTTAGTATATTGCCTTCTTTATCACCAAGAAAGAATCCATAGATTAAACTTGGATATTCTGAAAGAGTCTTAGTCATATTTCCTGTCGTAAATATCGCCTCGTTAAAGGTATATCAGAGTTCATTCATAAATATTATTGGTTTAGGCTAAATGCTATGATGATGTCAATGGATTAATGTCCATATTTCAAGAAAAAATTCAGAGTTTATCATATCCTATGCGGAATGAATTTAAATCTATGTTGTTTATCATTATTATCAGAACCGGTGTAACTTACTAATAATGTAATAATGGAAAGAAAAACTGAACTCAAGAGAGATTATTTGAGAGCTAAATTTGGTGAAACTACATATGGACGATTCCCAATCAAAAAATAACTTGTTTGAATTCCTCAAACTATTACAAAAAGGGGAATTGGAAGAAATAAAAGGAATTCTTAAAATCATCCGGAATCTAAGTAGTATAATTGAAAAAACACTTAGTCCTTCTCTTGTGCTCATCAATTTTTATGAACAAGAAAGTCAAATGTTAAAGCCTTTTTCAATTTCAGGAGTAGAAGTGAAAAAAGAAGATTTAGAATTTGAGATGGATGTTTTTGAAAGTGATAATCCATATTCAGATTTGTTTACATCATCTAACCCTGTATGGGTTCAAATAGATTCAATTTCAGATAGTTTCGTGTTAAAAGAAACACTAACTAATATTGGGATAAAAGAAGCGATTATTGTACCGTTAATATATAATGACACAACGATTATAGGCACTTTAACAACATTCATGTTTCCAGATACAGAGAAGTGTAATGAAAAAAATTATTTTGAAATTGTAACTGATATATCTCATACTATATCTTCCCTTATCTCTTCATGGGCAGAAAAATACAGCTCATTCCTGAAACAGCAACAAACTGAGCTTATTGTTGAAATGTCTAATCTTACCTTAGAAACAACAGAACTTGAAATTATCCTCAATAACATTCTACCCAAAATCACAAAAAGAACACATATTAAGAATATTGGTGTTTTCATTAAAGATATTAATCAATTTACTCTGATGCAGCATATCGGTATGAATGAGGATATCATTAATTACTTCTCCAGAACCAATTTTGAAGTATCCAATCTTCCTTATTACAATACATCAAACAAAATCGAAGATGCTGATATATCCATTTTTTCTGAACAATATGGGATTATACTGCCAATAGGTTCAACAAATATAATATTAGGATTTTTGCTGGTGATATCACCAACTCAAGAGAATCTTTCCGAATCCAACATCCATTTCCTTAGAATTGTAGCGAATCAATTATTTCTTACTCTTCAACGTAAAAGGTTGCTAGATGACATTCAACAGATCACTCAAACTTCAGAGTATTCGTCATTCCCACTACTTCTAGTAAATAACAAATATGAAATCTTGTATCTAAATAAGCAAGCTGAAAAGACATTCAACTTGAGTCATCATGAATCTTTAGGTGCAAAGCTAGACTATTCTTTAAAACTCCAAGAAGAGAAATCCGTTCAAGTTCGAGAAAAAATAAACGATGTAATTTCTAATATTGCCAAGGGTACAATGAAGTTAGATATTGAAGTATCTCAGCTAGGTAAATCAGATACTAGGACATTCTTTGTGCAACTTTCTCCAACTATCAATAATTTAACAGGAGAATATTGTGTTTCTTTATCTCTTGTGGACATATCTGAAGCTACTAAACTTCAATCTATTGCTGAAGAATATTCGAATAGATCAAGGATGTATCTTAACGTTCTTACTCATGATATTTACAACATTCTTTTTGGGATTTCAGGATATTATGAATTATTGGATGACAAGGAGAACCAGATAATCCAACGTGTAAGTACATTAGTTAAAAGGGGTACAGCAATAGTTCAAGATATTAGGTTACTTTCCAGTGTTCTTGATATCTCAACAAGTGCGGAAAGAATGTTTGTTCCTTTGAAAATGACTATTGAAAGAGTAATAGTGAAAATCAAAGAAGAATACTATGATAAAGAGATCAAGATAACAAACGATATCCCTCCAGAGATTAGAGTAATAGCAGGTGTATTTCTATATGAAATGTTTCTCTATACTTTTACAAGTTTATTGCAGAAAACAACAAGTTCTGATGTTTCTATTGAGATTTCAGGAGAGCAAATATCTATTGAAGATGAATCCTATTTTGAGCTAAAAATTATTGATAAAGAAGGAACACGACCTGAAATAAGAGAAGAAATTCAGAGAGCACTCAGTTTATCACCTTTTGACGAGAATGTTCGCAAACACTTAGGATTTATGATAGTAAATGAGATTGCTAAAAAATATAATTACACTGTAAAAATGAAAGAAGTAGATGAAAAAGATTGGAAAAAAGGTTCTGTTTTCGAGATTATAATGCCAAGAATCATTGAAACAGAAATGGACGAAGAGAATAAGGAATTTACAATCTAGTTACAAATGTCATCTGTATAGATGATACTTCTTCTAGCGAATTCAAGAATTCTTCAAGCTTATCTTGTGCACCATCTTCTTCCGGTATGATGAATTGTCCTACAATACCTACCATACCAAAGAACAATGGTTTCTCTTCAGGATTGTTCTGCATTTTGAACATTGGATCTAAACCCTCTCTAATCGCTTTTTCGAGTTTCTTCGGGGGAATGTCCACAGATTCTGGACGAACTTCATAAACTAGTAACACTTCAGCCATGTTTAACACCATTTATGGACCTTCAAAACTGCATTTTGGGCAAACATATTCGTTCGCAAAAAGCCTGCATTTTTCACAACGCACAATTATAACATCATTACAATTAGGACACGAAAAACGTGTAGTTCCTTCTTCGCTAGGACTTATGGTTTTGTTACAGCTTGTGCACCTAGGCATATCAATCATTTTACTCATAGTCATCACTACTACGATATCTATAGAACTACGGATAAAAGGGTGTTTTAAGCTTTTTGACTTAACCCATTTTTGTAATTAGAGAGATAGTAGAAACAAAAATAACATAAAAGTTATAATAACTACATACACAACTTATTGTAGAAGAACACATTATTCTGCACTGAAGAAGGACGATTAATATGAGCGGTTATTCTCCGACATGGACAAATAAAGGTAGCGATAAATTACGAGCTTTACAAACCACAAAAATACTAATGAATGCATTGAAAAGGATCATTTCATCTTTTGACATAACAAAGAAAGAAAATGAAGAAGTTGTAGTATCAACAATTGCAGAAGTTGTTTTTAATTTCTTCACTCCACATAGAGATCTTAGTATTGATGAACAGTTCGATTCTTTAGTGGAATTCCTAGGTTGGAAAACAATGAATATTGAGAAAAAGGAAGAGAGCGCAATTATTAATTTAGGTGCTAATCGTTTTATTTCATCAGATTCAACTGATTTATCTTACCTCATAATCGTATCTGGAATAATAAGAGCTCTTGGATATTTTCTGTTTGAATCTGATGTGAAAGTAGAACAAATTCCTAGCAAGTTTGAGTCCCAGCAAATGCAGTTTATTATTCAAAAAATTGAACGTCCTATTCCTTCAGTTGGTGAAAAAGTCATAGAAGCAGAAGCTAGCACTACATCCTACAAGCCTATAGTAGATTTGCAGCAAACTATCGCTCAATCATCAAAACCTCAACTCTCTACTGAGGAAGATGAAATCAGATCTTCAATTGGATTAAATCTAGAGGACGTTTTCTCTCCCATTTTGAGAAACTATCCTATTACTATGATTTTACCCATTTTCCATCAAGTATTAGCAGAAATCAGTACTACTTTCTTCAGCGATATGGAAGATGCCAATGTGAAAAAAGCCAAAGGAGAGTTTAATGAGAATCACACTCAGTATCTAATTGAAATTCTTCTCACAAATATCAGAGATGCTGACCAAAATATGCATGAAATATCTTCAATGATAGGTCAATATGTCATTAAAACAATTAAGACAAGTGCCTCTGAAGATTTGTTGAACTATCTACCTGATGATATTACATCCACAGTATCTCGTAGAGTAGCATACGTAGAATTTCCAGCTAGAAGCTATTGTACATATGCTCCTGGTGAAAAATGTGTAGAAGGAAAAAGAGATCTGTGTGAGTTCGTTCTTTACATGTGGGAAGGTATGTTACAAAATCTTTTACCAGACAAGACATTTACTGTTGGGGAACGAATTCCAGCAACAAGAAGAGGTAAATTCTGCTTAGTTGAATTTTTGAAAGGCGAATGAGAAACACATAATTTTCCTCTATCAATTTGAGGAAAGCTTAAAATAGAAAAATTTCTATTGTGAGTGTGAAGTCACTCAGAAAGAGTTTTAAGAATATACAGAAAGAAATTAGATAGTGATATTATGGGAAGACGAGTTGTAAAAAAAGTCTATAGGGACACCTATGCTAGGGGTCAAACAGATTCGAAAGAATTTGATGATCGATTTATTGTAAAGCTAGAATTGATATCAATGAAAATTCTTGAAGATAGAGATTTACTAGGTAATGAATCAGAATTGTACTTCAGAGTTGGTAGAAGACCAGCATTTAGCGGAAGAATACCTAATAGAGGTACAATCAATATGGAGAAGAACGAAATCTTTAAGCCATTAGAAGGGTTAACATTGTATACAGAATTTGTAACAATGCCTCAAGGGGGAATTATTTCGGTTCCTTTTCACCTCTTCGAGCGTGACCCTGTTAAAAATGATGATGAAATAATCAATATTGAATTATCAATACCTCTAGGTTCATCTGATTACAAAATCATAACACAAAACTCGATCAAATTGAAACTAAAACTGTCTGGTCTAAAATCCAGACATTAGTTTTTTTTAAATAAAAATCTCATTCCTGTTCCAATAACAAATGGCCAAAGGCTAAGATTAGAAAGTAAGCGAAAAACAATCTTTGCTTGCTCATCAACATCACCAAATTTTGAGATTTTTTCTTTTATTTTTGGTTTATTTAGTTTAGTAAATAGTTTCTCAACATAATCATCGTTAAGCGAATTTAGATAGTTTCTCACAATTTTCATAATTTTCAGATTAAATCCAAATTCCTTTTTCCATTTTCGTTCATACTGTGAAAGAAACCTAGAAGAAAAATCGTTTTTCTCTAGAGCTTTCCCTACAACCTCGCCAGCGATTTTAGCAGCTAACCCACCAAAAATCACCCCTCCTCCTGTTGTTGGCTTGGTTTGTCCTGCTGCATCACCAACTACAAGGGCATTATCTGTAAAAGTTTTTTTGATGTGCGACCCAATAGGAATAGCTCCACTCATTCTCTTTTCTATCTTTGCAGAAGAGAGTTTCTTCTTAGCAATTGGATGCTTTCGAATAATATCATCTAACTTCCTTCCTGCTGGAGGGATAGTTGTACCCAAACCAACCTTTGCTGTCGAATCATTAATCGGAATAATCCATGCAAAGAAACCAGGAACTAAACTATTGTATTGGTAAATTTCAACAAGTTCTGTATCGATATCTCGGACACCAGACATGATGAATTGAGAAGCAAAAATTACGTCCTTACGTGAAGGTTTTGGAAGTCCTATCTGTTCATTTAGTGATGGGAACCTACCTTCAGCAAGTATGGTTAGTTTTGAAGAAAGCATACTAGAAGAACTTTTCTTACCAAGATGATACTTGAGAGATTCTTTTTGCCGGGTAATCTGTTTTACCCTCGAAGACGTTCTTATATCAACCCCTAGGTCGGTAGCTAAAGAAGCTAAATAAGCATCAAATCTAGCCCGGTTAACTACCCAAGCAGTAGGTCTAGATTTCTGAACAACCAAAAGCTTACCAGTGGGCGAATATAATCGTGAACCTCTAATCTCACTATTTTGTATTACATCAGATGGTAGATTGAGAAGATCTAAAGATTTGAGTCCATCAATACTGAGCAGTCCTGCACAATGTTCATGGAGACCAATAACTTCTTTTGATTCAAGTAGTGTTACATCAACTTTGTTTTTTGATGCAGATATAGCAGATAGTAAACCTGCTGGTCCACCGCCTATAACTACTAAATCTTTTTCTGACTCAATCACATTAAGTAAAGTCGTTAACTAGTTTAAAATAGTATGGAAAATAGTGATTACGGAATCAGATTTGAATTTTGGTTTATTTACTCCTTCATAATGCACCAGATTTTGAGAATAATTCTCTCAGTTTGAAATTTTTCCCAGTTTTAATATTTTCTCGAAGTATGTGTTTTTCAAGAGATTTAAGCAGAAATTTTGTGTCATTCCGTGACTGGAAAGATGATCTAACAACCATTAGGATTTTACCACAATCAGTGCAGATAATCTCTTTTGTTAAAAATTCTTCATTTTCTGCGTCAAATACACTAACATATCTTTGACATCTGGAACAGAATACGGTGTCAATTTCATATAGCATTTTTCTCACCCTTTATCTCTAACCATAATGTTTTGTTCAGTTTAACATAGATAATTACATTTAAAGTAAAGGTATTATGTAAATAAATACGTGGAAAATATGTTTTATTTATAAAGTGCTTAAATACAAGGTGGTTTTTCAACAAAATTTATAGAATCAAAAAACATTATCTTACAGTTTTCCTAAGATATTTTTTCTGTTTTTCTTCTAATCTTCTCATTCGTAGTAAACCCTCGTAGTACCAACAGACTATTGTTTTATTCATATTTCTAATATTCTTCTGTTGAGCACTGTCTCCATTTTCAAATCTTCTTAAAACTAGATGTTTATCTTCAGCAAAGAGAATAATTTCCTCTGTATGGTTTGATCTCTGAAATCTATAAATTCTACATCTCAATTGTTGTTTTTTATCTGCACGATATCGAATAGCTTTGAATCCATTAGTTTTAACGAATTCACTTATTTCTTCAATAATATCATCTATGTGCATATACCCGAATTGCTTTTCTTCTTTAGTAATAGTATCAAAATCCAGTTTTATCTCAGTAATTTGTGTTAAGTTTTTGATTAATTTAGTCTCAATGGTTGCTCCTCTATCCTCAAAAATTTCCCACTTCATGCCGCGATTTGTCACTAGCCGATCATCTTCGTAGTAATACACAGATTCAGTCTGAGGACTATAAGTTACCCTTTTTATTCCGTCAGGATATATTTTCTCTTTAATTTTATTAGAAATGTTGTCTCCTGACTCATCTATTATTTGTCTATATGCTATTTGATAACCCTCAGTAATGTCTATCTGTTCAAATAAAATTGGAGGTTTATCGTCATCTATCTTCTTTACAAACAAGTCTCTTTCCTCATATAAATTCCATTAAGCATGTTGAATAAGTCTGAAAGAAATAGAAAACTTCTCTTCTTAAACCGGATTCAAGATTTTCAATTCTAAACCCTCTATATACAATAAAGAAGTAAGTATTATCTACGCAATATCTACTGTTTTCCACAGCTTTGAAACATTATTCAACAATACAAAATACGCAATTATTAACAATAAGCTAAGTACAGAGCGTTAGAATTAATTACAAAATGCTGTAACTTTCATACAGAAATGACAATGTTTATATATACTTACAGAATAATTGAACATAACACGAATAAAGTGTAATAAATGGTGAGAAACATGAGACAAAGTGAAACAATAAAAACATTGGATGATGAAATCCGCAGATTAAAAGACGAATTAAATCAGCTTCAAAGAGCAAAACGAGGTCTGAAAAGAAGAACTGATGGAGCCGTGCAATAAGGTGCTAATCTTGGATAAGCATGGCATTAAGGATAATTTTGACGATTATCAAAAGGAATGGTTGAGTGAGTTCAAAGTATCTATGGAGGAATTCAAAGCATCAATAAAGGACATGCTATCAGATTTAAAAGACAATATGAATGATCTAAAAGATGATTTAAAAGACATATTTGACTCCGAAGAAAATTTCGAAGATGGGGGGAGTATTTTTTAATTAGGTGATTAAAATGGTGGAAGATAAAGAAAACATGAAAGAATTAAGAGAAGAAATTGATGAACTAAAAAATCTCATCAAGAATCTAGAGAAGAATCAAGCTAACGCTTACAAAGATATGGATAAATCAAATACAGGTTCTGGTTCAGTTTCACAAGAAGAAGAAGAAGAAAAACTCAAAAGAGTAGCTAGAAGAAAAATTGAGAAGGATATCAGAAGGAATAATCGGAGAACTGAGGAGCCCATACATGACGAACCTTTAAGGCCCGTTATGCCTCCAAAACCTCCAAGACCTCCAATGCATTCCAAACCAGTCAAACCAGCTATGCCCCATCCAATAGTAAGACCTGTAATTTTCAAAGGGTTTGAAGGCCGAATTGATTTTGATTCTGATGATTTTAAAAAGTCCTTGAAAGAGTTTACAAAAAGAGTTGAAATAGCTGCCAAAGAAGGAGAAAAAGCTGCAAAGCATATTACAGATAAGCTTTCAAAGAAAGTTCATAAAGTGTTGGAAAGAGAAAATGAAAGATTAAGAGATGCTGTAGATATCTCAACTGAAGAATATGAGGAAATTGTTGAAGGAATTGAAGAGGCAAGGGAAGAGATGGAAGAAGCTCAACAAGACATGGAAAGAGCTAGACAATTAGTCATTGAAGCTCAGCGAGAGATAGGTGCAGCAAGACGAAGAATCGAAAGAGCACTACAAGAAGGAGATCAGAGCAGCAAGCGTGAAGCTGAAGAGGATTTAGCACATGCAACTGAAGATTTACAAAATGCAAGAGATGATATTCGTGATGCTAGAAACGAGATTTCACAAGCAAAAAGAGAATTTGCTAGATTGCAAAGAAGAGCATCAAGTATTCATGAAGCACAGTCAAAAAATGGTGGATCAAGAGTTATAAGAGAAGGAGATATAGATTTAGGTTCAACTTTTACTGAATACGCAGATAGAGTAATTTCATCAGTTGCAAAAAACTTGGAAAGCACTATTAGAATTGCAGTAGATGGAGGTAAAAGAGCTATCAGAGGAACGGTAAGAATTGATAAAGACAAAGGCACTGTAATCAGTGAGCCTGAAAATTCGAGAGATATCGAAGATTTTGAAGAGATGATGGAGAAAGCTGCAGAGTTACTATCAGCATTAGGAGACAAAAACAGATTACTATTGCTTAAGATACTTGAACATTCACCACAATATCAGAAAGAACTTGCTGAAGAAACAGGATGGAAAGGAGGAACGTTTAAGCATCACACAGATATTCTGCAAGAGGTTAACTTCATCACACGTGAAGCAATCCGAGGAAGATATCTAATTACACAGTTGGGTATTGAAGCTCTTAAATTAGCAGAGTTAATACATTATCGTAAAGAACAACTGGAAAACTACGAGAGCGAAGATGACGACGATTCAATCGATATTGATATTGAAGATTAAAAGCAGGTGAAATGTCGATGAGATTGAGTGTAAAAAACAGACCTTTGGAAATTTCCCACAGTTACGAACATACTTTCGATAATAATACTGTAAAAATCTCATTATCAAAGAAATCCCTATTATTTCCAGTTTTTGATGAAAAAGAGAATAAACAAATAGGTTTTCTTCTCGAAGGACCATTAAGTATAATAGCGGATTTAATAGTTCATTCACAGGTAGGAGCCGTTGGAGAATTGATTGAGGAAACATTTTCAACAGCTATTCTATTTCCAGTAAACCTACCTTTTCTTTCCTTAGATCACGTTAAAGAATCGGCTCCTGTAGAAATTTTTGAACCATATCAAGAATTAGTAAACAAATATAATAGAGTTTATTCATTGAGTAAAATGGAGATAGCAGATTTTAACAAACACACCATAATTGTAACACAAAAACCACGATTATTTTGGATAATAAGCCCAGATAGCGTTTTCTTACTAGGTAAGAAAGAAATTATCGGTCGAAAAGGTCAAAATAAATTACTGTGGATTTCGAAAAAAGGTTTGATATCTGTTAGCAAAAAAGGAACATACAAAAACATCGGTGATATGTTCGAAATCAAAAGAATTAAACAAACTTTCCAAAGTGCATTTGAGAAACCATTAACAAATCTTTTTTCAAGTATACAAAATGCATTTTCAAAATTAATTTAAGAAAATAGAAATATTTCTCTTTTTTTTTATTTCTACAATAATTTTCTAACTATACTTGCAATGTGTTTAGAAATGATAGGAGGTACCGCCTCCCCAACTTGATTAAAAGCTGAGTCAACTTTTCCAGTAAAAATGAAGCTGTCTGGAAAACTCATCAATCGAGCATGTTCTCGTACAGTTAATGGTCTGTCCTCATCAGGATGTATAAAACGTGATTTACCCATAATTGTATCAGCAACTTTTCTTGGATCTAATTTAATCCAAGTTTTCTTTTCTTCAACCGCACCTGAGAAATGAACAGCTGCTTCACCTTTCTTTATTCGGTGTATTTTATCACTAACTCGTTTTGGAAAGGAAAGAGTAAAATGGTTCAGGAATTCATTAGGATACGATGAATCAGGAAGATTACCTATTGCTTCACCTGTAGAAATTTCGCGCATAGTTGGAAGTTTTAATCTAATGTTGCTTATGAAAACTCTTGTTCTTTCACTCGGACACCCATGCTTTTCGGCATTAATTACATTGAAATATATTTTCTCGAAACCAGCGTTCGCAAATTCAGTGGTGATTAGTTCCTTACCAACACCATTCATTATTGGAACAACATTTTCAATAACAAAGTATGAAGGTGATAAGTCTCCAATTATTCTGATTGCATGAAAAATTAAATCGCCCTGGGGGTCAGCAAAAAATCTATCAAATGGATCTTTATGTCTTGCAGTGTTAGCAGAAGTAAATGGTTCACAAGGCGGTGAAGCAAGAATTACATCAGGTGAGCTTTTTAATTTAGATTGAATTTGTAAGGAATGAATATCACGGATATCACCATTCATCATAGGGGTATTAGGGAAATTAAGATTGTAAGTTTGGACTGCCCCATCATCTATTTCTATGGCTAAGAGATCCTTGAATCCTTCTTGCAAAAAACCTAAACTAAACCCCCCAGCGCCAGAGAACAAATCTATAAAAGTAAAGGATGATTCATGAGTTTCGTCAATTGTGATATTTTTCACCTACTGCTTGAACAATGGAAAAATCATTAATAGTGGTGGGCGAGGCAGGAATTGAACCTGCGGCCTCTTCCACGTGAAGGAAGCGTTATTCCACTAAACCACTCGCCCAGATAAGAGTAATAAAAGAAGTTAGTATTTATTTTTTCTGTTCGCTTCTTAATTACCCAAAAAAAATAAGATATTATGCCCCTGAGGTTAACCCTCGGTTTCATTTTAAGGGAAGAAAATCCCATATCCGCCAGTTGAGCGCCTCAGGAGCAACTGTATCCCGCTAGGGTTGACTCACCTTCATCGTATTGAGTGTCACACTCAACTAGGGAAAGAGCCCGTTGATAGCGGAAATGTAGCCTTTTCCTTGCACCTTCTTTCCTAGTCGGCATTGCCATCTCTAGAAAGTCCTCGATAAAGGCATTTTTAGATTCACTCTAGTTATCTTGAAGTTTTTTGTCTGTAACAAAAGAAAAGGGGAAATTAAAAAGTCTTAATTTCATCAAGAACATCAATATGCTTCTCAAAATAATTTCTTGAAGGTTTTAGTATCTCTCCAATAGATTTAGATACTGCTACTTTGACATCCATGGGATGTAAATCGCCTTTAATGTAAGATTCTTCAAACGAAGAGTAATTATCAAAAGAGATATCACCACCAAATTTGTTATCTCTTTCAATTTTGAATGAAGAGAACATGTCAAAGAGAATGAATTGTATCATTTCAGTGATGGGGTTTCCCATAACTTGTTTGGGAGGACATTGAGCTTTTTTGATTTTTCGGAAAATATCCTCTTCACTATCATGAATGAATATGCATGTTTCAGGTTTAGATTTACTCATTTTTGCATCAATTTGTGCTGATAAATCAGGAACAGCTTCTGCATCCATTTTCTTTCCAAGTCCTTCTAAACCTGTCAAAAGAGGAGTATGAAGACAAGAAGGTTTGGGAACGCCTAATTTTTCTGCAGTGTCTCTTGCTAGCATATGGGCTTTTCTTTGATCCATTCCCCCTACTGCTAAATCAATTTCCATATCATAAATATCTGCAACTTGCATAGCCGGATAATATAGAAATGCTGATTCCATGTCACCTTCAGTTTTTCTACCCATGATAGGCATTGTTCTTAATATCCTAGCTAAGGAATTTGCTTTAGCAACTCTTACAACTTTAGCCCAATAATCACTTCGTTCAACTAACTCAGAAGCCCAGATATATTTGATATTGGGCCCTTTAACGCCTATTGATTTAAAAGCTTTCTGAAAATATTCTCCAGCGATCTTTATTTTATCCAGATCAGCACCAAGTTTGTTGTTGATCCAACTATGCCAATCTGCAAGAAAAACAACCGTTTCAAAACCAGCCTTTGCTAAATCCTTCAATTTATTACCACATACTAAACCTGTTCCTAGATGGAGGAAGCCGGAAAGCTCAAAACCAATGTAAGCTCGAGGTTTTTCTTTTTCAGAAATGGTTTTTTGAATTTCTTCTTCTAAGATAACTTCTTCTGCGTTCTTTGTAATTAATTTCATTCTATCTTCAATAGACATTAAATATCACCCGAGTTCTTCGAAAATATTTCAACAGTTTCTGCCCCTCTGTAATAGTAGTAAAAAACAAATTAACGAAAGTCATAAATATTCCAAGGGCATCAGCTCTACCTACAAATCTCTGATTAGCTATTAAGGTTTTTGGCTTTTAAGAAGAAAAAAGAAGAAGAATTAGAGTTGTGTAAATTCTATTACACGGAGATTGGTAGGTTTCTTTGTAATTTCACCTTTTCTTGCTCCAATCACCATTCTAATTCCTTTGTTGTATGATTTTTCAAGTAGTCTTTGAGTGATTACTCCATCAATCACTAACACTTGTGCATTTTCTACACCATCTAGTGTTGAATGAATCTCACTTGCAGAGCTCCTTAGAATTTCTTTTTCAGTTTCATCAAATACGACAGCTTCAAGTTTTGTTTTAATATTCGTTACAGAAGTTGACAAGTATTCAGGTAACTGAACTTTTCTAATCTCTCTTTGTGGTGGTCTCCCACGTGGTCTACCAGAAGAAGGTCTACCAGAAGAAGGTCTACCAGAAGAAGGCCTACCAGAAGAAGGCCTACCAGAAGAAGGCCTACCAGAAGAAGGTCTACCAGAAGAAGGCCTACCAGAAGAAGGTCTATCAGAAGAAGGCCTACCAGAAGAAGGTCTATCAGAAGAAGGTCTACTAGGAGGTCGTTTAGAATCAGTAGTTGGTTTTCTAGTAACAGCACTATCACGAGGCTGTCTTACTCTTTCAGGTTGTTTTACAGGAGCACCAGGTTTTGCAACTGGTTCCTTTATCACCGAAGAGGGTTTTGAAACGGTTGTTTTTTCCAGCTCTTTTTTAGAAGAAAATATAGATGTAATCTTCTTTGTTGGTTCTTTCTTGATTTTTAATGCTTTTCTTTTCTTTTTATCATCAAGTTTGTCTTTTTCAAGAAATTCTTTAACTGTTTTTCCTTCATCTTCCCCTGTTAAGAAAACTGTTTTTTCTATAGATACAGCATCATTAAGAGATTTGTTTACTTGGTCCTTATTTAAATCTTCAACTTCCTTTCCTTTGGGAGCACGAGCAACATATTGTACATTTGCTACTTGAAGCAATTCTTTAAGAATCAAATCACCACCCCTATCCCCATCAAGAAAAGCTGTAACTGTTTTCTTCTTGATGAGATCAATTAATTTGGGGGGAACACTTGTTCCATTTACGGCAATTGTGTTATCAATTCCAAATTTTAGAAGATTAACAACATCAGCTCTACCCTCAACAAGTATAGTTTTCTTTTGTTTTTCGAATCCAGGTCCAGCTGAAATTCCCTCATCACCCAAGTTAACAACTGGTCCAACTTTAGAGGATTTTTCAACTTCTAGAGCTAAGGACGAACTAAATGGGCTTACATTTTGATCCCATTGTCTGATAATCTCAGATGCACGGTCTACTATTGATTGTCTTTTATTGACTCGCACATCAACTATCTCTTTAAGCTGTATTTGACAACTACATGGACCTACTCGGTCTACTGTTTCAAGAGTAGCGGCGAGTATTGCGGTCTCTGTTCGTGATAAACTGGAGGGGATAACGATCTTACCTGTTGTTTTTCCCCTGCTACTAGAATAATTAACACTAATTCTTCCGATTCTACCGGTTTTTTGAAGTTCTCGGATATCTAGATTTTCGCTTAAGAGCCCATCGGTTTGACCGTATATAGCTCCTACAATATCTGGTTTTTCAACCACTCCGTCGACTTCGAAGTTAGCTGTTATTTCATATTTTGTTGTTGAAGTATCGGTTTTTGTACCCATATCCTTCACCTACTTTTTTACTTTAGTTATAAGTTGCTTAAGTATGAGAAGAAAACCGATAGGTACATCCACTAATCCCTACCCCCTCATTTACCTTCTAAATTTAATTTAATCTTAATTTTATTACCATTGAATGCACTTTTGTATGCGTTCCTTGTGATTATGATTATGATTATGTAAAGATTGTAAAGTTCGTAATTATCGTGATAGGTGATTGTAAGTGTGATACCCATCAGACTTCTTTCAACTTTTACGCAAACTTAAGTTGTTGTTTGCTATCAAGGTATATTTCGAATACCTGTTAGTCTGATTTGTAAACTAAATTATTTAGTTCAAGGAAATATAGAGTTGGGGGCGTTAAAAACGTTCCCATATATCACAAAGCAAATTTCAAAGAAGAGAAGGCAAGATTTAATCTCCGAAGAAATTTCTGTTAGTATAGATATTTTGCTTAACTTTAAATAATTAGTAATTCAGTTTTATTTAGAGATTAAAATGAGTGTAGCATTATATATTGGCATTGGAGTAACTGTATTTTTAGGAGGAGTTTCACTTATAGTTTATTTTTCATTAAAGAAGAGAAAAAAAACTAAGAACCCTGTACTAGAGAGAGCAGAGGATACCATTGTTATACTAACACAGCGAATTCATAAGATGGATAAAAGGATAAAGGTGTTTGATGAAGACGTAACCAAGTTAGTTATCGCTAAAGAGAAGGAGGGTTCTACTCTAACAGAGCAAGATATTAATTTGGAAGATATTCAAACAAAAATTGAAAATAATAAAAAAGAGATAAACGATCTCATTGCAGATATCAAAGATCTTAGGAACTATAAAACAGAGATTGAGAACTTAAGTAAGAGCAAAAAGCATACTGGTGGGGAAGAATTAGAGAAACTCTTAGATGTTGTAAAAGAGAAACTCCAGTATAGATTCATTTGATTCTGTAATATTTTATTTTTTTCCCATTTCTAATAATTTTCCGTTATTCTTGCTCTTAATAGAAATGCTTTTAATAACTTGTTTAATGCTGAAATTAAATAGTTGAGGCGTCCTATTTGCCAGTTACAAACCCAGAATACCGTGCTATTGCTCGTTCGCATATCATGAATAGAAAAGTATGTAGAAAGTGTTATGCCACAAATCCAGCTAATGCTAAAAAATGCAGAAAATGCAGATCTCCAGAACTTCGAATGAAACGTTCAAACAAGAAGTAGCTAGATGAGCACACCATGTTTAGTGTGTTTACATAAGACTTAAATGCAAATTAATTTCTCATTTATTTGATTGTTATTTATATGCTAAATAAGAACTCTGAACGGTATTATAACGTGATAAGGATATGAGTGCCGAAATTGAAAAAATGAGCTTAGAAGAGAAAAAAGATCATTTAGGGACACTAAGATTGAAACGAAAAGAGTTCATTGACAAACTCCAAGAATGCAACCAAAAACGTAATGAAATCAGGAGTATTCGCGATCAGAAGAATAAGGAAGCTAAAGATTTATTTAATGAAGCTAAAGTTTCTAAAGAGCGAAGAGACCAGATAAATGAAGAAGTTCAGGTTCGCAAACAAATGCGGGACATTCTCCGTGAAGATGCAGACAAGATTGGTAAGAGACTTGTTGAATTAGGATCAAGGATAAAGGATGTAGGTGTTCCAAAAAATAGAAAGGTAGGAGAAAAAATTCGCCGTTTAGAAAGACAACTAGAAACAACTCCCTTTTTAACCAAGGAAATGGAGAAAAGTACTCTTAGTCAGCTGGAAGAACTTAGTGCTGAATTTGAAAGGATAGAACAGTTCAAGGATTTGAGAAGTGAAGTACATGATATTCAGAATAAACTTCGATATATGCAAACTGAGATTAAAACATATCATACAAGCGTAACTACACTCGCCAAAGAATCACAGATTCATCAAGAGAAAATGCTTGCAGCAACAAAGAAAGCAAGAAAAATAAAAGATGAATCAGACAATGCACACGCAGAAGTAATTTCACTCAGCGGTCAAATAACAGAAATTCGGAAAACACTTGATGGTTTAACTCAAGACGTTAAGAAATTGTCAAGCGAATTCGGAATTGAACTTCAAGCAGTTAGAAAAGCTAGAAAAGTTGAAGCGAAACGAGCCAGAGACGAGAAACTTGATGCTAAAGCTGAGGAAATTCTCGTCAGATTTAACGATGGAAATAAATTGACTCTAGATGAATTCAAAGTTCTCATGGAAAGAGGCCTTATCTAACACAAATTTCTACTTTCTCGCCAATTATTTCTTTTTGGTATAAATTTTAATACTCGCTGTATTCACAATTCTTAAAATAGCCCATTTTAAGCAAACATAAAATAACTTAGGGGTTAAGTGTGAAACTACCAGTATGTCTAATTGATGTTCAAACAAACACTCTATGCAGGAAATGCAAACAACTATATCAAGAAGGTAAAATTAACGATTCAGATATGGAATTATCCAAGATATTGGTTAACCTCTCAAAAGGCAATAAAGCTATAAAGGATATCGCGTTCTACTCCTCAGTAGAGTTAGATGATGTTATTATTCTAGTTACACGAAGACAGGATGTGCCAATATTATCTCAACCTGAGGTAATGGATAGCATTTCAAAATATGCCCATAAAGAAGTAAGATTTCTAGAAAAAACAAATGACCCTCGAAGACTTGTTGAAAGTCTCATCAATCCTATTCCTGTGACAAATGTTTCTACTTTGTATATTCCACCTTTTAGTGATAAGGAATATAAAATAGAGATTGATCAAAAATATAGAGAGGAATTACCAATACCTGAAAATGTTATCATTCAAACAGTTAAGTCTGTATTAAATACTGAAGCACATATAGAATTCACATAGAGAAGAATTAAATTCATTTCAAATCAGCAAAGTAAAGAAGGGTAGTATCATCTATCGGAGGGAAAATTTTGTTAGTCTTTTCAATCGGTACTAATTTAAACACATACTTGTTACACAATTTGTAATGTCTTTCAGTTACAAACAAGTTATAGCTGTACGAACAGACCTGAAAATGTCTAAAGGTAAAACAGCCGTCCAAGTTGCCCACGGGTCTATTTCTTCCTATTTGAAAGCAAGGAAATACTATCCTGATTGGGCTGATAGATGGGTGGCAGAAGGGCAGAAAAAGGTGACAGTTAAAATAAAGTCAGAAGAGGAAATCCATGTGCTAGCAGAAAAAGCGAGAAGATTGGACATTCCTTTTGCAGTGATTAATGACGCGGGATTAACACAATTAGCTCCAGGGACAACAACTGTAATTGGGATAGGCCCCTCTTTGGAACAAAACATTGACAAGGTCACAAAAGAATTACCACTATTATAAGAGGTTTAACATAATGAAGAACACAGATTCTTCTGAATTATTAACACCGGTAATTACACGATCTCAGGGAATAGGTGGAAAAATCAAAAGTTACTCAGAAGATTTTATCGTATGTGAAATTATCGAGAATAATATTAAATTAGATCCTCGAGAAGAAGAATTTGAGTTGCCAGGAAAACCTGGATTATTCCTCCATTTAGTATTGATAAAGAAGGATATTGATACGTCTGATGCATTAGATTGGATAGCAAAACTATGGAAATTAGATCGGAATGACATTAGTATAGCAGGTTCAAAGGATAAAAAAGCTTTAACCGCACAGAGGGTTTGTATCTGGGGGCTAAGAGAAAGATTCGACCGGGGTGAGCTTGAGAGAATAGATTTACCAACCATAAAAACTCTCTCTCTAAATTTAAAGCTGAAAGGTATCAGACTTGGAGATCTCTGGGGAAATGCGTTTGATATTAGTATTCGTGAAATAAGCAAATCATTAGAAGAAACAAGGGACCAAATTGAGAAATTATTTGAGGAGGTTAAGGAATTAGGGGGAGTGCAAAATGGTTTTGGTATTCAAAGGTTTGGTGAGTTGAGACCAATAACACATCATGTCGGCAAAAAATTGGTGCAAGGCGATTTCAAACAAGCTCTCAGATTATATTTAGGTAAAGTTTTTGAAGGAGAATCTGAAGAAATACAACGTGCACGGAAATCTTTTTGGGAGAACGAGAATTGTAATGAAGCTCTTGAGCTTTTTCCTTCATTTTTATCAATAGAAAGAAAAATTCTAAGATTATTGTTGAAAAATAGAATGAACTACAAACAAGTTTTCTTTGCTTTACCGCAGCAATTCAGAAAATTATTCGTGCACGCTTATCAAGCACAATTATTCAATAAATATTTGACCATCAGATGGGATGAACATTCTCAAAATTTACAAGAAAGTATCACGGGAGAAAAAATACAAAATAACAGAATTTATGCGCCAATAATTGGACGTAAAACAGTCCTAACTGGAGATGTCCAACGCATTTATGAGGGAATCCTAAATGATGAGAGGATAGACTTTAGCATATTCCAAAATCCTGAAATACAAAAAATAGGGGGTGTAGGCACATTTAGATCAATAAGCTTCCTTCCCAGAAATCTTCATATTAAGAGTATAGAACAAGATGATGCGAATATTTCAAAAACAAAGGCAGAAATTTCTTTTGAAATTCAAAAAGGGTCATATGCAACTGAGTTATTACGAGAGATAACAAAGAACTGACCTTTAATACGTGTGTAATGTATGTAGGGAATTATTCAAATAAGGAAGATAAATTAGTGAAAATAACAGACATTACAGGTATTTAGCTTCAGAAAATATCAGAGAGTGAATCAACAATGTTTACCTTAATAGATCGTAAAGATGTTACACCAGAGAGTGTTTGGTTTAAAATTAAGGCACCAAACGTAGCTAAAGTCTGCAAAGCAGGACAGTTTGTTATTATCAGAGCTAATGACCGTGGAGAAAGAATACCTTTAACCATTGCTGATTGGGATGTAGAAGGAGGGTGGATATCAGTTATCTTCCAAAAAGTTGGGGCAAGTACTTTTGAACTTGCAGATTTATGCGCCGGTGATGATTTACAAGATTGTGTTGGACCTTTAGGAATTCCTACACATGTTGAAGGTGCAGGAAATACTGTGGTTATTGGCGGAGGATTAGGAATAGCTATTGCAACACCAGTTGCTAGAGCATACAAGCAAGCTGGAAACCAAACTGAAGTTATTATTGGAGCTAGAAAGAAAGAACTGTTATTCAATGTAGAAGAAATCCAAGGATTTGCTGATGAATTATTCATCTGTACTGATGATGGTTCAGAGGGAAGACATGGTTTTGTTACAGATCAGCTACTTGAAATGATTGAAAGTGGGCAACAGATAGATACGGTGTTTTGCGTTGGACCACCAATTATGATGAAGTTTGTTGCTAAGGTAACTGAACCTTTCAACTTAAAGACTATTGCAAGTCTCAATACCATTATGCTTGATGGTACAGGAATGTGTGGCGCCTGCAGGGTCACAGTTGGAGGAGAAACAAAATTCGCTTGCGTAGATGGACCTGATTTTGATGCTCATCTTGTCGAATGGGAAGAAACAATGTCTCGATTATCAAGTTACAAAGAGGAAGAGAAAGAAGCGATGGAATATTATCAAGAGCATCATGAAGGATGCAAATGCGATAAGAACGGTGAAGAAAGATGAGCGCACAAAGAAAACCTCGACCTCAAATTATCAGATCAAAACTTCCAATGCCTTGTCAAGAACCATCAGATAGAGTGCAAAATTTCGATGAGGTACCTTATGGATATAATGAAGCAGAAGCAGTATTTGAAGCTCAACGTTGCCTTCAGTGTAAAAACCAACCTTGTGTTAGTGGCTGCCCCGTTGAAGTTCCAATCCGTGATTTTATCACTTTAATAAAAGACAGAAAATTTCTAGAAGCAGCTGCTGTAATCAAAACAAAGAACAGTTTACCGGCAGTTACAGGGAGAGTCTGTCCGCAGGAATCGCAATGTGAAACTAAATGTGTGATGGGAAGAAGACATCAACCTGTAGCTATTGGTAATTTAGAAAGGTTTGCAGCTGATTATGCTCGTGATCATGGTGAAGAAGTCCCCGTACTTCCTCTACCAACGGAAAAATCTGTTGCGATTGTAGGAGCTGGTCCAGCAGGATTAACATGTGCAGGAGATCTGGCTCTGTTAGGACACGATGTAACTGTATATGAAGCACTACACGCTCCAGGAGGAGTATTAATCTATGGTATACCAGAATTCCGTCTACCAAAAGATATTGTCACATATGAAATTGATTTCCTTAAGAAACTAGGTGTGAAAATCAATTTAAACTTCATTGTGGGAAACAATAAGACAGTTGATGAACTACTAGAGGAGTTCGATGCAGTTTTTATCGGTTCAGGAGCTGGTGCTCCCCGATTTCTCAACATTCCAGGAATAAATCTGGTGAATGTGTATAGTGCAAACGAATATCTTACTCGCGTTAATCTCTTAAAAGGCTACAAATTCCCTGAGTATAAAACCCCAGTCAAAATTGGGAAAACAGTTTTGATTATAGGAGCAGGAAATGTTGCAATGGATTCAGCTCGAACAGCTAAACGCCTTGGTGCAGAACACTCTATAATAGTTTACCGTCGAAGTAAGAAAGAATGTCCTGCAAGACAAGAAGAGGTTCATCATGCAGATGAAGAGGATATTGAATTCAGATTTCTAACTAATCCTATTAGAATTATAGGTGATGAATTAGGAAAAGTGAGAGCTGTTGAATGTCTTCACTATGAATTAGGTGAACCAGATGAAACAGGACGAGCTAAACCGATACCAATACCAGGATCTGAGCATCTTGTAGAATGTGAAGTTGTGGTTATTGCTGTGGGAAATGATCCAAATCCGACCATACCTCGAACAACACCAGATTTAGAGATATCACGTTGGGGTACAATTGTAACAAATAGAACTACAGGAACAACTAGTAAAGAACGAGTATATGCAGGTGGTGACATAGCCACAGGAGCTGCAACTGTAATAGCAGCTATGGGAGCAGGAAAAGTTGCAGCAAAAAGCATACACAGACAAATAATGGGATTAGAAAACGAAGAAACTGTTGAATCGCCTAATTGATTTCTTATTCCTCTCTTTTTATCATTAAATATGCATCACTATTATCTTGGTAATACTTTCTGATTCTTGATTCTATTCTGAAACCAAGTGATTCGTAGAGTTCAATAGCTCGTTGGTTATCAATGTTTACTTCCAGTTTTACGCTGCTAAAATCTAAAATATCCACACGGTTCAAGAAATGATTAAGCAGTTCTTTGCCTAACCCTTTTCCCCTATATTCGTCTAGGATTGCAAATGAAAGGATATGAGCTTGCCTGGGAACAGGAGTATATCCTCCAATAAGAAAACCTACCATTTTACCGTCTTGCTCCATCACACAACACAATTCTGGAGCACCGAAATAGAGACTACCTATGAGCACTTCCCCAAACGGATATGGAAAACTCCTCCGTTCTATTTCAAAAACTTGAGGAATGTCAGTCGTCATCATAGGTCGTATTTGATTCATAGAAGTCTTACAGCTCCGGAACTTAGTAATCTCTTTCGTTTAGGTTTTTTTAGTTTTCTCAATAACTATTTAATTTGATGCAAACATTTAAACTAAATATGTTGAAATTAAGTTATTCAGAAAGTTACATGAGTTGTATAATGTGAGTAAGAAATTAGCTGCTGACTATGAACGAAAGTTAGTCAATAGATTCTGGGAATATGGATTTGCAGTTATGCGAGCACCATCTTCCTCAGGCACAAGTCTTATGCCAAGACCAGATGTATTAGCAGGCTCTGCAGAGAAGGGAATGATACTAGCTTTGGAGGTTAAAACTTGTAGACAAAACACATTTTATGTGCAAAAACATCAAATTGAAGGACTAATGGAATTTGCTCAAAGAATAGGAGGACGACCTTATCTAGCAGTGAAATTTGTTGGAAAAAGAATGGATTTTCTTTTTCTAGAAGTTCCTGATGGTTTAACACATAGCAGCGGAGATAGCTATAGGGTTAAATATACTGATCTAATGGAAAATGGAACAGATTTTTTTACATTGATAAACGAAAAAAAACCTTAGAAATTAGATATAAAAGATTTAAAATAAACAAAAAAGAAGAACAGGTCGAATTCGTATGAAAATCCTCAAGAAAGATTATAAACGCGGTTTCGTTGAGCTTATCCCTGAAAACGTAGGGGATCTTTACGCTATTTATCGAATCCTCAAGTCCGGAGACAAAGTTAGAGCTACTACGTCTAGAAGAATAAGAAGGAAAGATGATGATACTAGAGCAGATGCAGGCGAGCGTGTAAAAATGACTCTTGGGATTGAAGTAGAAGAATTCGCATTTCACGGTTTTGGTGATAATCTAAGATTTAAAGGAAAGGTCATTGATGGTCCAGAGGATTTGATTTCATTAGGAACTTATCATACTATAGCATTGTCACTCATGGAAAAAATACAGATTACAAAATTTGAATGGACAGCTATGGAAAGAAAAGTTCTGGAGGAGGTTGAAAAATCTTCAATGTTAGCTCAAATAGTAATTATCACAATCGAAGACAATAATGCGTGTATTGCTCTTGTAACACAGTTTTCCGTGAAAATTTTATCAGAGTTCTCCCCATCAGTAACAAGAAAATTCAGCGATGTTAAACAACATACGAGCGAAATGGGTTTGTTTTTTAATGATGTTCTACAGTTATTACAAGATACAAATGAACAATATTCTCCCCAAACAATCATTCTTGCTGGACCTGGTTTCACACCTGAAAATTTTCTGGCATATCTGAAGAATCGAGACCAAAAAATTGCATCGAAAACCATTTTTGTACATTCAAGCATGGGGGGTAGAGGGGGATTAAAAGAAGTTCTTTCTCAAAAACTTCCAGAAAAAATCGCCAAAGAACAAAGAGTTGCTTATGAATTCAGATTGCTTGATGAAGTATTCAAACGTATTGGCCAAGAAACTGGAGATGTAACATATGGTTTTGAAAATGTAAAAAACGCTCTGACAGTGGGTGCTGTTGAAACACTTCTGATAAGTGACGATCAATTAGGCATTGAGGATCTAAAGAAAAGAAAAGAGATAGATAATCTTGTTGAGATCAACTCAGAAATGAGGGGAAAGACAGTTTTGATGTCTGTATATCACGATTCAGGAGAACAGCTTTCTAAGCTAGGTGGGATTGCAGCTCTACTCCGCTATGCTCTCCGAGAATAACCTCACTTTTTTTCAAAAATCGGATCCAAGTATGTAATTATCCCATTTTCATGAGGGTATTGATGGATCACTTGAATTGCAATTATTTCACCTCTGAACTTGTTGACCATATCATCGCTATATTTCTGAGCTACTTTCCAGTTAGTGTAGATCATGACTTTTTCTTCATCTATCTCAACAAGTTCTTCAGGAACACCAAAATTCTTGATTAACATGTTTGCAACTTTAGTTAATCCCTCTGAATCTCGTATTATTATTCTAGCTCTTACTAGCAAGCCATCCTCCGTTATTTCATCTGAGGGTATTGCAAAATTCTTTGCTCTTCTTTTGAGACGGTTTCTTAATTGAATTCTATCCTTGTAGCTCGATGAACAATAGTGCAATGTCACTGTCTTACTAGTATTGTTTTTTAGAATTGCCAACGCTAGTTCCTCACTCCCTTTAACAGCAGCACTAACATCTGTTTTAGTGTGGAAACCCAATTTGTTCATTATCAGTAAGTTTTCTTCTGTTATCTCAAGTTCGTTCAAATTGACAAAATCCAGTTTTGTTGATTCTGCAAAATCAATGATAGTTTGAATCTCTTTCTCTTTATCAGGAATAACGGGAATTTCAAAGCCCACATCCCACGAAAATGTTTTTGCTATTGTAATTGAATTTTTCATCTCTTCATTCAATTGTAGTCGGGGAGGGTGAAAACGTATCTCATCTAAACCTGAAGAGTGTAATGTCTTGAGATCTGTTTGGTTGAGAGAGTATGAAGTATAAAGATGACAATGAAACGCTTTGCCAAATTTCTCTTTTAATTTCGATATATATTCTACAGTTCTATCTATATTAGAAGAAGGGTCTCCTCCTGTTATGCCAGCACCCAACGCGGAAATCATTTCCGCTTCTTCGAAGGCTTCAGAAATTGAATGAATCTGTTTCTCATTAGCAAAAATAATGTCATTTCTTTTCTCTTTTGATAAAGGACAATAGAAGCAATTTGAATCACATGTTCCTGTAATAAATAGCACTACTTTTGAGCCTAGGGAGCATAATTGACATCCTTTTGGGATTGTTCCCTTTACTTTATTACTATACCAACTGGTGACTCTTTTCATCTAAAGAAAAAATTATTCTGCTATTAAAAAGAATCAGTTTGAGCTGATTATTATTCCAGAGAACAATCAAGACAGATATAGAAATAAGTAAAAATAGGTTCGTTTAGAGATGATTAAACTAGTGGGAAAAGATTCAAATGTTAACTACACTCCAAATTGTCATTATAGTTGCACTATCATTGATGTTTCTAACAACAATTGGTGGTTTTTTCAAGTTGGAGAGGTATGGTATTAACTTCTACCTCTTTGGAGTGATGTTTAAAACAGAGTTTTTTAACAAGGTGCTATCCAAAATTGGAGAGAAATTTAAAAAACTCTGGCAGATTCTCTTTCGAATAGGACAGGTACTTACTGGAATAATAGTTGTTGGTCTTTTGGGTTATTTTTTAGTAAACCCATTCCTTATCCTATTTGATGCTCCTGGAGCAGTGGGGATGCAATTATTAATTCCGGGGATTACAATAGATTTCAAAACATCCTTATTGTTTATTGTCCCCATTCTTTTGGTTATTGTTCCTCACGAGATTGGGCATGCTGTTATGGCAAAGAGAGAAGGAATTGAGTTAAAGTCATCCGGAATATTTCTATTCTTGATTTTCTTTGGCGCATTTGTTGAATTAGTAAACGAAAGTATGGCTAAAGCAACCAAAAAAAGTCGAATAAAAGTTCTTCTAAATGGATCTGCAATTAACGCAATAACAACTGTTTTCTTTTTAGCTCTCTATCTTTTGTCACCGCTCATTATATCTGCTGGTTATGATGAAACAGATGGCGTAATTGTAACAAAAGTATTTGAAGAATTCCCTGCTGATTTATCCAATATTGTAATTGGTGACGTAATTCAAGAAATGGGCGTAGTTAATGAGAGTGAAAGCAAGATAATTTATACGAGAATACGGAGTTCGAACGATTACAATGTTTTTGTTTATCAACAAGTTAATACGAGTTTAATATATTTATCACTGTTAGATGGGAGCAATATTTCGTTGATTCCAACACTAACAGATCCTATATCACAAACTAATAACAGTGAAAAAATATACCTAGGAATAACAATCTACAATTATCTACCACCTAAAGCTGAATGGTTCTCTTTCTGGTTCCCATATTATTGGAGTCTTGAAGTACTTTATTGTTTAAATCTAAGTTTAATGGCCGTATTCATAAATATGTTACCATTAGTGATGACTGACGGGGATAAGATCTTGCAAGAATTTCTAAATGTGAAGGGAGACGACGCAAACCCTAGACATAAAACAATACTGAACAGTCTTAGAATATTTTTTATTGGTATTATCATACTTAACTTAGTTCTATCAATGATAAAATTTTAGCGGAGTAAAAACATGAAATGTTCTTTCTGTGATGAGCAAGCATTGTATGTTCGACCATATGATAAGTTAGCATTATGTCATGAACATTTTAATGGGAAAATGCAAAAAAGAGTTCAAAAAACTATTACTCGTTATAATATGCTCAAGCGGGGAGATAGGATTGCTGTTGGTGTATCGGGGGGGAAGGACAGTATTGCGTTATTAGATATTCTACATAAAATCGAGAAGGATTTTCCTGAAAGTGAAATTGTTGCTATCACCATTGATGAAGGGATAGAACATTACAGAGAGGAAGGGATGCATTATGCAAAACTTCACGTTAGTAGACTAGGCATCGAGCATCACGTCTTTTCTTTCGAAAAGGACTTTGGTCATGATTTAGATAGTATTATCAATAAGTTAGGAGCTCGAGGCAAGGATAGAGAACTAGGAGCATGCTCTTACTGTGGGATATTAAGACGAAACATTTTGAATAAAGCAGCAAAAGAAGTTGGTGCTGATGTTGTGTTAACAGGTCATAATCTGGAAGATGAAGCAGAAACAATACTTCTTAATATTATTCGGGGGGACATTCAAAGATTGGGAAGATTAAATCCAACTCCAAGAAAGATACATGAAAGCTTGGTTCCTAGAGCAAAACCATTTCGTGCAACACCACAAGCTGAAATTGTAATGTATTGTCTAATAAATGAACTCGAATATCAAGAAATTCAATGTCCATATGCGATTGAAGCTTATAGGGGGGATGTAAGAGAGTTCATTTTCAAGACACAAGAAAAACAACCTATGCTCTGTTATAATATTGTTCGTGGTCAGGATAAATTACTAGCATCAATAAAAGAAATTAAACCTAAACAAGAGCTGAGAAATTGCAAAGAATGTGGAAACGCGACCACTGGAGATTTATGCAAAACTTGTTGGTTAAAGCAACAACTTGACAACTAATACTTTTTTACCTCGCAATCACAATTATTTTTAATAGGGAAATAATTGTAGCTTAAACCTTTATTCAAAAAAAATGAGGAATGATTGAAGATGAGTGAAACAATAAAAAATTTAGCTAAAGCATTTATCGGAGAAAGTCAAGCAAGAAATCGTTATACGATGTATGCGAAAGCAGCTAAAAAAGAGGGTTATGAACAAATAGCTGATATTTTTCTAGTTACCGCAGACAATGAAAGAGAACATGCAAATTGGAACTTTCAAATGCTTCAACAAGTCAAGAAAAAACTGAAGTTTGATGAAGAAGCTATCCATGTTGAAGCTGAGGCACCTCTAGTTTTAGATGACACAATCGCTAATCTAAAAGCTGCAATTGCTGGAGAGAACTATGAACACACTATAATGTATCCTGAATTTGCAGACATTGCAGAAAAAGAAGGATTTTCTAAGATTGCCGACAGACTTCGAGCCATAGGTAAAGCAGAAGTTCATCACGAAGAACGCTATCTTAAACTTCTAGAGCAAGTTGAAGGTAAAACAGTTTTCAAAAAAGACGAAAAAGTTAGATGGGTATGCCGTAAATGCGGTTATGTTCATGAAGGAGAAGAACCTCCAAACACATGTCCTGGTTGCAGTCACCCGCATAATTATTTCGAGATTCTATGCGAAGAATATTAATCAAAGAATCTAATCTTTTTTCTTTCTCTTTTTATTTTTATTTTAGGAAAATGTTGTTTAAGCACTCAACAAAATTCATCCTTGCTTCCAAAATTGGTCCTTCACATAATTTATTTACAGTATCCAAAAACTGTTCAGAATCTCCCAAATTATACAAATCTTTTCGGAACTTCTTCATGGCTGGATACGATCTTCCACAAAAAACATAAGAAAAAGAGAAATTTTTTTCATTCTGCACATTTGAAAACAGCATGTAAATTTATTTTAGAAACTTAGATTATTTGTAAAAATGTAGACAACTGAGCCGAACATAGCGACCTGAAGTTCGACATTGCGCAAGAAGCCGTTTCCTACCTTTTTGCTCCACACCGATTACCATAAGCACCACATATTGGCCTTAGAGCTGCTCACTTCCGTGCCTGACTCATTTTGACCCTATCCTTTCTAACGATTTCCTCCGAAATCGCCTCCGAAATATGCAATCCAATGGGTCGATGCTTCGACGCTTTCCAGATAGAGCGTATCAACCATTGCAAAGCCTCAACAACAGCATTCACCCCAGCATATAGAGCATTTCTGGTGTAAGGGCGCCCTGGACCCCCGGTTAGTCGTTGCTATCGGCTCAGCCTCTAGTAATAGCAAAGGGATGTGGAACCAATTTAAACATTACTATTTCTGGTTAGTCTATTCACGAGTAATCTGCACTAAGTTAATAATTGACTCAGCAGAATTCCTTTATTTACAATCCTAGAAAAAGTGAAAAAAATTTATCTGATAGTAAGATGGTACATGTTAAAATAGGCAAGCATGATCATGTTTTGCTATTCTTTCCTGAGGAATGTTGCAAATATGTGTTACAATTTCTGCAAGAAGTGAAAAATAAATAACTCACAACAAGTCTTCTTTTATTTGCAAAAGAAGAACTTATCAACTCCTTTTTGTGGCATTATCTTAATGTCAGGTTCTACAAAAGACAAGATATCTATTATGAACTGGAAGAAGATAAAGATAAAGAAATTCGTCTCTGATAATGTATAAACTGTTCTACTGACACAGATACTTCTGACTCCTCAAAGAAAATTTGCTGTATTGTGATTAGGTAGTTTATCATGCTTACTAGCGCATTCTGAACACATATAGCCTTTATCACAGTCAAAACAAATGTGATGTGCATCAAATACCATTTTCCCACAAACTGAACATTTAAAATCAGTTCTCATAAAACTACACTCTGAACATGCTTTCTGATTTTCGTCATGAAACTTTCTCTCACAGAATTTGCACAGTATTCTTCCTCTTTTCTTTTTGTTTTTTACATTACAATCCCAACACATTTCATATTGTATCTCATGATAATTTTCTTTACAAACTCTGCATAATTTCTTTCCTTGATGATTAAAATAATGACATTTCCTGCATAATGTGATAATTTTATTTGTTTTCAGGTATTCTTCATCCTCTTGCTTTCTAATTACTTCTATCCTTTCTTTTATTTCCTTTTGATAGTTCTTTCCAACATAAGACATCACAGGTTTCTCGTTACGATACTCTTTTTTTGCGGGTTCATCAAAATTAGTTTTACACATAGGACATCTATAACGTGGTAGCATAGTCTTTCTTAATCTAATATTGGTTTTATTACATCTAGGACAAACGTCTTTGTAAGTGATCTCTATCAGCTCAAGAGGGAGTTTACCTTGTTCTTTTAACTCATTATACAAAGCGTAAAAAACTCTTGAGCTAATATCTTGATATGTTCCCCTTCTCCTTAAATGGTGAGCGTTTAGATTTTGATTGCTTCCACATTGAAAGCACTTCTCACCAACAACTTCTTCTCTTCTTTCTTTCCATTCCTCGCTTTTCCATGGTTCTTTACCCAATAAATCAACCTCCAATTGTGGATAGATATTTACATCACCTACAAACAATGATATATTTAAACTGTAGCAGTACATTTGCATAATTTGTAATCTAACAGTAATATTTGTGAATAATATTACCATTTAGTAATATGAGCAGTTATTTTTTTTTCTATTACACATTTAGATTTATCATTCAATGAAATCAATTAATCTTCCTTTTTTACCGTTCCACAATTCCCACAGATTATTTCTCCCCTTATTTCATCTATTAACAAAGAGTCTTTTCCACATTCCTCACAATTTCTTTCTTCTCTTCTATTGATATTCTGTCTATGTTTTATCTCTGACATTTCACTCACCCTATACTTACGAAATGGGTAACAATTACATAGATTATTCCTCCTAGAACAAGGAATATCCCTACTCTGTAAAACAGTAAAGCGAGGGAAGTTTTTCTTATCTTGGTTGTTTCTATTCTCTCCCTTTGTTTCTCGTCAAAGCTTATTTTTCTGAATAGTTCCATTATTGGTCTGATGTACACTAATAGTCCGATGAAGCAGATTATTGCTCCTGCAAAAACAGCTAGGATAATGTTCATTCTCTATTCATTGCACTCTCTGTTTATTTTTTCGTGTTTAAATCAGACATTTCTATCTTCCGGTCAACATAGTTTAAGGCATTTGCATCATGTGTCGCTAGAATAAGAGTGATTTTATGATTTGTAACTAGTTCATCTAGTAATTCGTAGATATTGGTTGCATTCTCTAAATCAAGATTTCCTGTAGGTTCATCAGCTAGTATTATATCAGGATTATTTGCTAAAGCTACCGCAACTGCTACACGCTGCTTTTCACCACCGCTCAAATATGGGGGGTAGCTTTTCTTGTAGCGTCCTATATCAAACTCTTTTAGGAGTTCATCAACTCGTTTGGTTCTAGTATCTTTATCTTTGTTTGCAGCTAGCATAGGGATCTGAATATTCTCATCAACTGTGAGGAAGTCGATTAAATTGAAATTTTGGTAAACAAGCCCAATCTTATCTCGACGCAAAGCTACTAACTCGTTAATTGAAAATTTCGTGATATCCTCATCTTCTAAGAATATCTTTCCTGATGAGGGGATTAATAATCCTGCTATGCAGTGAAGTAAGGTGCTTTTACCAGTGCCACTTTTACCTACAAGGCAGATTTTTTCTCCTGCTTTTATTTTCAAATCCACACCTCTAAGAGCAACGGTTTCGACCTGTCCTTTATAGATGTGGATAAGATCTTCAATGATTATTTTATGCTTTTTACTCATGTAGTTCACCTAAATATTTATCAGCTCTATTAAACGTTTTGCGCAGATCATAGTAGACTATGATTATGTTTAAAGTAATTGAAATAATAATAAAACAAATTAAAAATATAAATGATGAAAGTGAAAAAACAGTGGAGATACTACTTACGTTGCTTGAACGAGTTAGAAGCCCAATTAATCCCGAGGAAAATATGAACATAAAAGGAATACTTACTACCGCTAGTACAAGAATCCGAGTGGAGACGGACAGACTGAAACTTAAGAACAAATGCTTGGGATTAATTCCTTTTGAAAAAAGTTGGAAAAGAGAGAGTTTCCTTTGATAAAAGATGAGATTGATCAGCTGAATATAGAAGAGTTCCAACATAAGAAAAGAAATTATGAGCTCTAACAGTATCAGTTGTTGAAAATGGATATAAGGAACAGGATACATTGAGTTAATAGCTTCAGGATCGTTAAGGAGTTTAATTTCAACAAAAGGAAAGAGGGTAGAAATAATCAGCTTAGAATCATCAATTAGTTCTTGATTATTTATTTTTATACAAACAGTATTAATCTTTTCTTTATTAAAAACTACAGCACTCCCTGGTTCTAGTTCTAGCATTCCAAACACCCATAGATCACTTAAAGTGCTTAAATAGGGTAATAACTCAATCACTGAGGAAATGGAATAGCTGATAGAAGTTACATTGCTAGTGGAGAGGATTAACTCGTCATTTGAAGGAGGGTAAAAAACTACTGTGTCATTAAATGAAAGGTCAAGTGATTCGCTTAAACTCTCTGATATTATAATCTTAGACGAATTTTGTTCTAAAATTCTTACATTTTCTAATACTCTCTCATCAACATTTGAGAAAGGTTTTCCTTCAATCCATGAGTATTCTATGAAATCAGCATACTGATTTGGAAAACTGAAGAAGTAGGTAATGTTTGCAAGTGTTGTCCATTTCATCAGTGGTAGTAATTGTTCTTGAGAGAAATTATCTTGCAGAAATTCCAAGACTTCCGGTGTTATATTTTCTAAAACCATATCTCCACAAAGAGAATTATAGTGTTGTTCATGAACATAGTATTTGTAACTATCTGCTGCTATAAGAATTGACGGTGCAACAAGAAACAATAGCAATAATGATGTATATTCGAAGTTTTTGTAGGAATTGCCCCTCTTGAATAATTTATAGAAGATCATTCCTGTATCCTTGAAAATTCTTCTTCCCATTCTTACTAGAGCAAAATGGGAGAAAAAAGTCATAATGTATCCAAGGAGCTTCTCTAAGGATGAATGAAACATCATCACCCCAGTTATTCCGCACACTAGATAGATCCATGAAAGTATTGATTCATTGAATGAAAAAACTAGATGCAATAAGAAGAATACTAAACAAACTATACCAAAAATCACCCCTTTAAACAAGAATTTAATTAAATCATGTTTCCACCCAATTCTTCTAGAAATAGCTTCCAAAGAATCTTCTCTTTTAACGTAGAACTTCTTAAGTTCAGAGCGAAAGGTTATAAGTTGAAATGTGAGATTAAACAGAATCCAGCAACATAGGAGAATGCTTGATAAATAAAAGATTGAGAAGGAATCAAACGTGAAAATGAAGGAGATTAACGTAATCAAAATAAGTCCGATGATAGCCAAGAGGATATTGAAAACAAAGAATATTCTGGAAAATAAGGAATAAACCTTGGATTGTGGATATCCTTTTTCATCCAATTTTTCTATAAATTGTTCGAAATAACCAAACGTTAGATCTTTAGATTGGTAGATAACAATAACAAGCAAAAGAAACAAAGGTATAGTTACCAAACCATAGAAAACCAAATCTGCTTTTAGCATAGAAACTAGTGCACTAATTCGATTAAGAAAATCTGCTGTAGACCAAGAAATAATAGGCTGGTCGATAAAAGTTCCCTCATATGTTGTATTAAGTAGTAACTGTGTAGAAGTGATGAAACTATCTAATTTCGCTTTCACATCAAAAGAGTTTTTGAAATCATAGCTGAAAAGACATCCAAACAGATACAATACTTGCATATTAATTTCAGACAGTGTCAGATTATTCAAATATTCATTGAGATGAGTAGGATTTAAAAAGATAAAATTCTGCAATGCGGGATTATATAGCTCAGCGCTAACAAATTCAGGTAGTTGTGTAATCTCTTTTCCAATTGGTAATAATAAATTACTCTGCTGAATTTCCTCCTCCTCAGTCAAAGCTATTGTTGTTAAATTGAGAGAAAAGCCTTCTGTAATGTTGTTTTCGGAAAACAAAGTTCCATAAACATATGTTTCATTATATGGAACAGAAATAATGTCATCTGTGAAAATTATTATCGTTGAAGAATAAATATTTGTGGAGTTTATTTCTAAACTAGAGTTTAGATGTGTTATGGGAAATGCTATTCCCCCCCTCAACTTATCTATATCCCCATTATTATGAGACCACACCTCCTCTTCCCATAATGAAAGTAATGAAATTTCTTCATTGTTTGATAGAGAAATATAACCAGAAATATCACTAGAGACATTTTTAGAAGCAAAAACTGAAAGTCTAGTTTTGTTGCTTGCTCCCACAATTAATACAAGGAAAATGAGAAAAAGCAGAAAAATAAGCTGAGGAAGTTGACTTAGAAGGAACTTCTTATTTTTCTTAATAAAACTAATTACAAACATATTTTTTCACCCTATTTGTTTTTCTTCATTGCTAAGAATTAAAGTACTTACCATTTTTGTTCTATACGAAGGCAATCTACTAACAATTAAAATAAGAAAAATTGGAATCAGAAGCACTGAAATTAAGGAGCCAATTAGAGCAATAATTGAACTGATTTCAAAATGTATTGCTTGATATTGACCAAGAAGAATTTTAGGTAAAGTCCACTTCAACACGCCTAAAAGAGAAAAAGCAATAAAGCTGCCTAAAAATGAATAATTGAACCAAAATATGAAATACTGTGCAAAAACATTTCTTAGCGAACTTCTATAACTGAAGCCTCTTGAATATAGTTTTGCAATAGTTTGAAGATTTGAAAGGAACAGTTCAAGAATAACAGGAATTGAGATCAGTAAAATTACTAATGCAGCAGTACTTTCCAAGAAGAGAAGATAGTTTACTAAATATGATTCGCCAATTTGTGTGGTTACCGTTATTGCATCTTGTGGGATATTATACTCGTAATACATTATTTCCCGAAAAGAATTTATTTGGTTTGTATCCTTGAAATTCATATAGATATATTTTGCATATGTTAGATTAAGATTAGAATCAATCATTTGCAAGGGTATCATGATATGCTGATTCAAACCACTACGAGGATTTGTTGCATCGAATCGAGCAACATCAATGATCGACCCATTCTGAACATAATTCTTATTTCCCATGAGAATACCCAATATAACAGCTTCATCTCTCATTATTCCATATTTTGCAAAACTTTCCATATCAATTACACATGAAGTTGGATCTTCTTGCATTCTTTGAAAAACTTCTTCTGTGGTTTGAAATTCGAAGATATTTACGTCTAATCCCTCTTCTAAGAAAGAAGGAAGTGTTATTGGGTCTATAATTTTTACTGTTATATCTATTGTCTTATCTTCAGTGACTATTATTCCTTGCGCATGAAAAATGCTTGTATACACTTCAATTTCAGATCTATCTAGTAGTGTTCGGATATTTTCTTCAAATTCAGGAAGATGATTAGCCCTATCTACCCTAAGAACCATATCTGGCATGCTAATAGATCCAACACTATTTTGTTCTTCAACAATTGTTGAACCTACAAAAATCCATGTAAAACTTACACCAAAGAACAGAATGAAAATCAGAAAACCTATTTTTTTATTTTTATATATACTTCTTTTGAAAATCTTCTGATATACTCTCAGTTTCTCATTATTTTTTCTCCTTCCAAGAAACAGAACATTTCCAAACTGGAGTAAACGGTTTAATACTATTATCACCATAATTGTCAGCGAGACTATTACTAAAATTAATCCTGAAAGAGCAACAAAAACTCCCATATAATCTTCTTTTTGACCCTCAAAAGAAACAAACAGAAGTGAAAATGTATTGAAGTTAAACACTTTCTGTAACCAATACAAAAGCGGAACATAATTCAACAACAAAATACCTGTGACAAACACTACTCCAGCTATCCCTAGATATTTCTTTCTAACTTTTGGTTTTTTGAGGATAAAATCAATAATTTGCTTAAAGTCTCCTTTTTCTGCACTTATTAGTGATGTTTTTTCTATATCAGGAAAACATGTTTTATATATTTCTTGTATCTGTAGAATGAACGCTAGAAGAATTAATAATATATGAAGACTAAATAAAAGCCAAAAAGTTAAATCAATTATCAATCCTAGAAC
>JAGXNV010000049.1 GCA_019894795.1 Candidatus Heimdallarchaeota archaeon
GACGTATTGTGCTAAGCCGATGAGTGATAACAAAACTTGTTCTGTTTTGAAGAACTTGATTAATCGCTTTTTGAATAAGATCTTCAGTTTCGCTATCAACACTTGAAGTTGCGTCATCAAAAACTAATATTTGAGGATCAGATAGTATCATTCTGGCTATAGCTAATCGCTGTTTCTGACCGCCTGAGAGGGTCATTCCTCTTTCGCCTACTACAGTTTCATATCCTTTGTCAAAACCTTCTATAAATTCATGAGCTTGAGCTAGTTTAGCAGCTTGAATTATGTCCTCTGCAGTTGCATCAGGCTTACCATACGCAATATTCTGCTTTACAGATCCTGAGAATAGTATCACATCCTGCTCAATCACTCCAATATTGTTCCTGATTGTGTTAAAAGATAGGTTTCGAAGATCCTGATTGTCTAGAAGGATAGAACCAGTTTCAACGTCATACAATCGCGTAAGCAATTTCATCATGGTTGTTTTACCACAACCAGCAGGACCAACTATTGCAGTTCTACTTCCTGATGGAATCTTAAATGTAACATCATTAACTACTTTTGTTTTTCCATCATAAGAAAAAGATACATTTCTAAACTCAATTTCACCTTTTATCTTTTCGATAATAATAGGATTTTCTGGTCTTGGTATTATTGTCTGTTTCGTCAAGATTGAAGTAATTCTTTTAGCTCCAGCGAAACCCATTTGTGTAAGAACAAGACTCCAGGAGAGAACCCATATTGGGAAGAATAGATTTCCCATAAGCATTACATAAGAGTATAATTTACCTATATCAAAGATTCCTACTTGAATCAAAATCACACCATATACAACTGCCAAACCCACACTAATACCGACTAACAGAGCGGGATAGTATTTGGATCTTAACTGACCTCTTTTAATAATCTGATCAGATAAAATATCATTCTTATTTCTAAATTCAATCCTTTCATGCTGGTTTCTAGCAAATATCTTTACTACACTAATACCCAATAATTTTTCCTGGAGATAAGAGGATAACCCCGAGTAAGATTCTTGGATCTCTGTAGAAATGGGTCCTACAGATTGGAAATATCTTCTAGCTAAGAAGAAGGTTGGTAAGGCTATCAAAAGAGGTAATAACCACAGGATAGGTACACCATTCCAAAGAGGATCAATAAACAGCATTCCTCCCATTGCAAATGCTACTCCTACAAATGCTGAAAACAGAAGATGTATGCATGGATTTACTAGGTAATTTACCATTCTTGTATCAAACGTTGCTCGCGCCATCACATCTCCAGCTTTTACTTCATCATGGAAAGTCATGCTTTTAGATAACATTGATGCATAGTATTCGTCCCTAATATCACGTTCTAGTTTCTGAGAAGTGATTTCAATGACAATGCTGGCTCCAAAATCAACAAATCCCATTAAAATGGTCAATCCTAAGATTATTAATGCGTAGGTTTTTACTCCTTCCCAATTCTTTGCATATATTGCATCGATTAAGTATTCACCTGTGATTATCGGATTTATAGTGTTAATTGCAATTGACATCGTTGAAAATAACATAAATAATGCTAGAAGTTTTTTGTAAGCAAAAACATGGCTAAGAATCCATTTGATGTGTGTTTTCTTATTATATTTAACCATTATGGGGTCAAAAAATTCTCCTGTTTCCAGCTGAGTAGTTTGTGTTGACAATGATTTACCTCTCTTAAGAATTTATGATTCTCTTGAATATATAAACCAAAACAAAGAATTATTGTTTTGATTCTCTTTTCAAAATTTCTTGACTATGATTATTAACTTTTACTTTATTATAGTTATTAAAAAGAGTGAAAAACAGCAAATATATTCTAAAGGTCTATCCATATTTTTATATTCTTGCCTTTGCTGATTCAAAAACGGACTGATTGACAATAATTTGTTAAGCAAAAAAGATAAACAATTTATGATTCATGTATTGATTTCTATTACTTGAATTTTTTTAATCCAGAGATATCCATCTGTAAGATATCCTTCATCAGACAGATAAACAGCACGCAATGGACCATCGTTGCTCGGAAGAGAAAATCCATCTTGAGTATATGCTAAAATCATCTCAAAATCCTTGATACCAAGATTAGCACCAGTTTCATTATCATAAGCAATTACTTGTCCAGTAATCATTGAGTAATTATAGGTCATAATATACCCATCTGTCGCTTTTATCGTTAAAACATGGGATGAGAGCATCCCTCCAACATCTTCAAGAAGATTTAGTAGTGATACACCAATAAAAGCTGAAGGGACAACAATATTTCCACTTGTTTGCTTGTATCCACCTACTCCTGAAACGCTAGGTAAGTCTTTTAGATCTTGCATAGTATAATTTTTACTAGAATCATTACCAATTAATGTTAAAATCACTGTTTCATCTCCCGCCCCCCCATTTTTCTCATAATAGATTCCAAAATAAATTCCAAGACCAGTACTTGTAATAACAAGAATGGTAAGTAAACCAAATAATAAAACCTTTCTAGAAACCATTAGGACAATAATTCTAGCAATCAATATAAATTTGATTGAAGAACAGTTTTCATATCTATATAGCAAAATTTTAAGTAAGTTGCTTTAGGAAATTGTTTAGGAAATCTTATACACTTAATTGTAGTGATACTCATATGGTCTCCAAGTACCTTAAAATTAGTTTGATTGCAGTTATAATACTTGGAGTTTTAGTTCCTGTCATCTATTTTTCCTTCATTCAAAATTCAAGTAGAGAAATAGAGATTGATCTTTGGTATACATATGAAGGAGGGGATGTAATTTCAGCAAAAGTACAATCCTATATGGATAGTCACCCTCAAGTTCAAATCAACTTTATTGAACAGCCTTCATCAGGCTGGTTAGATAAGTTCATCAGCGTAGCTCAAACTGGTGAGTCTCCTGACATATTTTTAGGAAAAGGTTCTTGGCTTGGTGAACTTGCTAAACTCGGTTATATTCACTCTTTAACCAATTATATCACACCAGAAGATGAAAGCAAGTTTTTCTCTTCTGCAATTGAAGGAATGGCTTATATGGGAGAGTATTGGGGATTACCGCTTTGGTATGACTCAATTTTACTTTTTTATAACAAAGATTTATTCGATGCTCAGAATGTCAGTTATCCTCTTATGAATTGGACAGATGTGGAATTTATAGATGCGGCAATAGATTTGACTGATCGTACAGAAGAGCAGCAGATTTATGGTTTAGTCTGGGCAACACTTTCGCCATATATGTGGCCAGCTTTTCAATTCGGATTCGATCACGGTCCCCTATATCAAGATGAGATGATTACTGTAAATGACACTGCATCGTACAATGCTATGGACTTCATATATGATTTGAAATATAATAAAAGGGTTGTAAAATATGATGACACTAGCGGTTCCGCAACTCAAGCTTTTATCACTAACAAAGGAGCTATGTTAATTTATGGGGGGTGGTACATACCTATGCTTGAGGATTTGGGTATTAATTACGGAATTCAAGTTTTACCAAGTATTTCTTCAACAGGAGAAAGAATCACACCATTGGTTGAAGTTAAAGGCTGGGGGATTTCTAAGGACACAGAACATAGCGACACCTGCTATGATATCATCAAATTTCTATCTTCCAAAGATGTTCAAGAAGAAATGATTGAAAAAGAATTCAAAGTTCCAACACTAGTTGAATTACTAAATTCTCCATTAGTTAAAAATGACCCGAGAATTTCAATTCAGCTAGAGCAGATAGAATTTAGTCAGCTCCTTCCCTTAGATCCGATTTACAATTATTATTCTGATTATATGAGAGCTGCTTTACAATTCATTTTATTAGATCATTTAGATATTCAAACATCTTTAGATGACGCTCAATCTGGTATCAACTCAAATGTGGAGGGAACATGAACTGAGAGAAAAAATCAAGAAACTTACTCTCAGAACTACTTTTGTTCTTCTTCTCTTAGTGATTAGCTTGAGCCTCTTTAACGAGTATATACCTAATATTGGAACAGTTTCAGCTCAAGGAACTAATGGTCATATAGTTGAAATTAATGATCGGTTTGTTGTATTAAATTGGACAGTTCAAGAAAATCTTTCCTACAACAGTTTCAGAATAGAAATAGACGACAAATCTCTAAATGAAACTTATACTTGGTCAATTATTCAAATTAATCAATCTACTCTGAATCTTTTCCATGAAGTTAATCCAGTCAATTATTCAGAAGCTAATGGAAATATCTATCCTTCCCAGAAAGAAATAGCATTAAATTTCACCTATTTTCTAATCCCGGAAAATGTCACTTTTGTTCAAGCAAAGGTAAACGGTTTGAAGACATTCTCGCCTTATCAAATTTCGATCTTTTCCTCCAACATTTCAATAATAGAAAGTGAAGGATCAAGAATTCTGCAAATAAACGAGGAGGAAATATCCTGGGTTACTGAAGAGTTTATCACTTTGCAGAGCGTTGAGGAAGCCTTAGAATATTCAAGAACTGCAACAACAATCACGATATTAGTCATCGTAACGGTTTTCGTGATAATATTTATTGTCATAGCAAGGATTGATGTTCCCTTTAATAGAATAGCTTATGTTTTCATCTTTCCAGCTTTGTTTGCTTTAATATTGCTCGAAATATATCCGATACTTTATGGATTAGTCTTATCCTTTACTTCTTACAATCTTAGGAGGGGTGAAGTACCTCAAGTTAACTGGCTTGAGAATTATGTTCAAATTTCAAATAATCCCCAATTACCAATTGCATTTACAACTAGTCTTGTTTGGAGTACAATTATTATTTTTCTAAAGATATTTCTTGGCTTTGTTCTCGCCTATATCATTCATTATAAAGTTAAAAGAAAGAAGATATGGTACCTTTTAATTTATCTTCCGTGGGCAATACCGTCCTATATTAAAATCCTATCTTGGAGAACTTTTATTCAAGGTAGTGGAGGAGATTCACTTTTTAATCTCTTACTTGGGACTAATGTAAACCTAATGAATCAACCTTATGTGGCTCTCCTTTTAGCTTGTTTTGTAGAAGTCTGGGATTCTATTCCTTTAATTACAACGCTTTTTCTAGGAGGATTAAGAAGCATTCCGAAAGAGCTAAATGATATTGCTAAGGTCGATCAGATTTCGGAAAGAACAAGCATCCGTAAGATTGTTATCCCCTTAATCAAACCAATAATTCTCCCAGCGATTATTCTTGAAATCATTAAAACATTTGGAAGTTTCAATGTCGCTTTCCTTTTCACGAGTGGTTACCCGCTTCTACCTTATGGAGCGAGTGAAGCAGGGATTATTGGTGCAACGGATCTTTTTAGCACTTTTACCTTCTACATGTTTTATCAGAGAAGGGATGTTGGAATTGCAGCTGCTTATTCTACAATCATGAGTCTTCTTACACTATTCTTTGTACTAATATGGATGAAGATGTCAAAAGGGACACAAAGCTCATTTCGTCCAGAGGGGACTAAACAGAAGAGTAGAGGCAAAATAGTTTTACCTTCCTTGTTAATGATTCAAGCATTAGGATATATTCTATCAAGTATTTTTGAATTTAGATATTTTGGCCATTATTGGAATCCTGTTCTTAGTTATATCATGGCAGCGTTTTATTTGGTTTTAGCAATACTGTTCATTGTTAAACCTCACAATAGTATTACGATTCTTAAGTTATTTCTTCTCTTGGATTTAATCCTTTCAATAACACAGTTCTTCCAGTTTCAAATGTGGTTCGCACTTAATTGGAGTATTTTTATCATTGCTATAGAATTTTTCTTATTAACCAATTTTTCAAAGAACAATATAGCATCAAACAAGGTGCACAACAAAGTTAAGGAATTCATTCAGAACGTTAAGAAAGTATTTGAAAAAATGCTTCAAACAATCGATTCTAAGCTTACTAATCTAAATTTATCTCATTTACTATTACTTCTTCAAATTATTGCACTTTTCATTTCAAATTTTATTGTTGAAAATACTTCTTGGTTTATGTGGGGGATATTTGGATTGAGTGTGTTGACATTAATGATTTCAGCATTTTCCTCTATAGTTTCAAAACTAGTAGTGCTTATTCAACCTATAATTTGGATAGGAATGGGTTTCGGGTGGAATCCCATAGGATGGAAAATCATTCATGTTTTTCTTTCTATCATTTTTCTGATAAATTACGTGAAAGTGTATTCAAACAGCTCTAGCAATAAAATCAATCAAAAAATGCAGTCAATATTAACTCAACCAATCAATAGTTCCATTATATTGTTCTCAATATCCATGATTGCTTTTATTCCCATGTGGAATATACTTTGGATTGCATTCTCACCCACAAATACGGTTGTACCAACAAACTTGTTCCCAACTAAGCCTACCTTGAGTAATTTTTCCAGATTATTTACAGAAGAAAATATACTACTGCATTTTGGAAATTCTTTAATCATAGCTTTAGGGTCAGCTACACTTTGTATTTTATTAACTGTATTAGCAGCATACGCATTTTCTAGATACAATTTCAAAGCAAAAAAAGAATTGATGGTTGGTGTATTTATTTTAAAAATGTTTACTGGGATACTAACACTAATACCCTTTTATCTCATAATGTTCAATTTAGGCCTAATTGATTCTTATCTAGGAGTAATACTAGCATATAGTACACATACAATACCTTTAGGTCTGTGGTTGATCAAGGGTTACATGGATTCTATTCCTAAGGAACTGGATGAATCTGCGCTTCTAATGGGTAATTCAGTATTAAGGGTCTTGAGAAAAATCATTATACCTCTTGCTGGACCAGTTATAGCAATAGCTTTTCTGCTAAATTTTCTTGCAGCATGGAATGGTTTTCTTCTAGCTTTTGTTTTGCTGCAATCTCCATTAAAGTATACATTACCAATAAAATTGTACACTTTTATTGGTTCAATTGAAACAAGTTCACCTGAATGGGGAATGTTTGCAGCAGCTTCATTGTTAGTGATAATCCCATTATTAATTATTTTCATATTCCTTAGAAACTATTTGCTCCAGGGAATAGATGGAACAATTGAAGGAGGAGATGTTTAAGATGAAAGTAGAAATTAAAGACTTAACTAAACAATATAGAAAAAAAATTGTGCTCAATAATGTTAATTTAGTTATTCCAAAAGGAAAAATTACTGTGATTTTAGGTCCTTCAGGGAGTGGAAAAACTACACTATTACGCCTTATCGCTGGATTACTTCATCCTACTTCTGGAGAGATATTTTTCAACAAGACTAACGTGACAAACATACCAGCTAACAAAAGAAATATTGCAATGGTGTTTCAGAATTATCCCTTATTCCCACACATGACAGTTAAAGAGAACCTAAAGTTCCCATTAGAGAGTAAGAAAGATGGCAAGATCTTCCGAACCAATGTTTATTCTAAAGATGAAATAGAGAAAAAAGTCAATGATATTTCATCTTTGTTGCACATTGAGGAACATATGGACAAATATCCATCACAACTTTCAGGGGGAGAAAAACAAAGAGTAGCAATAGGTAGAGAACTTATCCGTGACCCGGATATTTTTCTTCTTGATGAACCTCTAAGTAACATTGATGCAAGATTGCGCTATGAAATGCGGAGTTGGATAAGAAAACTTCATGAGATGTTAGAAAAAACAATGATCTATGTAACTCATGACCAATCAGAAGCTATGGCGTTAGGAGACTGGATAGTTTTACTAGATGAGGGCAAGATAGTTCAAGTTGGAACTCCTGATGAGTTATATTATGACCCTCATACAAGATTTGTAGCACAATTTATTGGAAATTATCCTATGAACTTTCTTCCTTTTGTGTTGGATAAACAATCATGTTATATTGATGGAGAGAGAAGAGAATTAATATCTGGAAAAACTTGTAAAACGATCCAAAGTAAAGGAATTCCTAGAGGTACAATCGGTTTTAGGGCAGAAACAATTAGAGAATTTAACCAAAACAAACCCTTAGAAAGAGATGTTATTAAGCTTGAATGTATCATCGAGGATGTAGAGAAAGTTCTAGACCAACAGATTTTAACTGTAATCTATTCAGGTATACAACTTTTTTATGTTACAAAAACCAAGAAGAAGTTCTCTAAAAAAGATTCCATCATTATAATTCTACATCATGACAATATATACATTTTTGATGAAAATCTCTGTAAAATTGATTGACGAACCTTTAATTTCACTTTTTTTCAACTAGGACTATGGTAATATTATTATTTGAAGAATACTTATTGTAGCAAGGACTTAGATTACCCTAATTGAGTAATGTGTCTAGACTAGCTCCAGATTTGTTGGTTATGGGGTTCAAAATCTGAAGTAGATAGAGAGTGACAGCATGATAATTGATGAAATGAGAGAGATGTTTGATCACCTAGGAGATGGGGTTACCTTAGTAAAGAATGGAAAAATTGTTTATGTTAATAACCAACTTACAACAATTCTTGGTTATAGTTTAGAGGAATTAATGGTCGATTCAACTTTTCTTTTTGCATCTAAAGAAGAAATTGAACATTCTGAACATCTTGATAAAGAAGTAAAGAAAAATGGATATCCTGTTAGAACATTAGAATATTGGGTAATAAGGAAAGATGGAACAAGAAGGAATATCCGAAATCTATATCATAACGTAATAAATGAAGGAAAGATAACAGGTCAAATAATCTATACACAAGATATAACTGATGATAAACAAAAAGAAACACACATTCTAGCCTCAGAATTTAAAAAATCAAAATTTCTTGATTTTCTTTCTGAACACATCATTTTTCATGATAAAAACCTTAAAATTATTTGGGCTAATAGAGCTGCGAGTGATTCATTAGAATTAACAACAGGAGATTTAATCGGGAAGCATTGTTATAAATTATGGCACAAAAGAAACGAGCCTTGTGAGATTTGCCCTGTACTTATCGCTAAAGAAACTGGTCAAGAAAATAGTGCTGAAATAACGACACCAGATGGTAGATCATGGAATATTAGAGGTTTTCCTGTTTACGGTGATGATGGTTCTCTCATAGGTATGGCAGAACTTACCAGAGAGATAACAGAGCGAAAAATTGCTGAAAAAGAACTCAAGGAAAATGAAGAAAGATACAGACATATTTTTCATGGTGTCGTAGATGCAATTTTCATTCATCAAATAGATAATGATGGGAACTTTGGTAACTTTATCGAAGTGAATGATTTAGCATGCCAATGGACAGGATATTCTCGAGAAGAATTGATGAAAAAAACATCAAGAGACATTAGTCGTCGAGCACCAATAGAAGTTGAGAGGAATATTTCAAAAGATATTATGAATTCAGGAGAAGCATCTTTTGAGCTAGAACTGATTTCAAAACGTAATGAGCTTTTACCTGTTGAAATACATTCAACTCTTTTTAGTTTAAGAGGTGAAAAAGTTGTATTATCAATCGCTAGAGATATAACAGAAAGGAAGAAAGCGGAAGAAGAACTGAGAGACAATGAAGAGAAATTCAGACAAATCTTTCATAAAACAAATGATGCAATTTTCCTTACAAAACTTAAGGACGATGAAACAACAAGTGAGTTTATTGAGGTAAATGATGTAGCATGTTCTTGGTTAGGCTACTCTAAAAATGAACTTTTAACTATGAATTCACTTGACATAACTGCACCAGTTTCACAATCACAATATCAAGGAATCATACGGAATATCATAAGGAAAGAGAGTCATAGTTATGATTCTGTTATTGTTAACAAAGATGGGGATGAACTTCTAGCAGAGATGAATTCACATATTTTTGATTTAAAGGATGATAAAGTAGTTGTAACCTTTGCAAGAGATATAACAGAAAGGCAAAAAGCAGAAGAAGAGCTTCAGGAAAATGAAGAGAAATTCAGACAGATATTTCATAATGCACAAGATGCCATATTCATTAATAAAGTCGAAAATGGCACTAAACTAGGAGATTTCATCGAAATCAATAATACAGCATGTCAATGGATAGGTTATTCTAGAGGAGAATTATTAGGATTAACCAGTTATGAATCGGAAGAGAAACGAATTGAATACTTCTTTTCATTCCATTTAGATGAGGAGATTTTAACTTCAGGTAAAGTGACATTTGAAACAGTAATTAAGAATAGAGCAAAAAAACTAATTCCAGTAGAGGTAAGATCGCTTCTGTTTGAGCTTGCAGATGAAAAAGTTGTGTTATCTATAGCCCGAGATATTACTGAAAGGAAAAAAGCTGAAGAGATAATCAAGGAGAGCGAAGAAAGATACAGAACCTTGATTGAGACATCCCCCAATGCAATAATACTAATTAGTTTAGATGCGAAACTACAATTTGCAAACAAGCTCTCTGCAGAGATGTTTGATTATGAAACTACAGAGGAAATGTTAGGTTTAACCCCAATTGATTTTGTTTCTAGAAAGGATTTCGAAGTTGCTACTAATTCAATTTTTGATACAATAAAAACTGGGAGCGTTAGAAATGTAGTTTTTGATGCTATCAAAAAAGATGGAACGAGTTTTCCTGTTGAACTTAGTGCTACGTTGTTGCTTGATACAAATGATAAACCTAGAGCTATTATGGGTATTATCGAAGATATTACAGATAGAAAGAAAGTTGTAGATGCCCTAAAAGAGAATGAAGAGAAATTCAGACAAACTTTCGATCAATCGAATGATGGGATTATTCTCTACAATCTTAAAGGAAAGATAATTGACGTTAATCACAGGGTCAGAGAACTTATAGGTTATTCCAAATCTGAGATGTTGTTATTAACAATTCATCAATTACATCCTGTTACTGAACAAGAAGATTCCAAGGAAGCTTTTGAGATTATTCAAAAGGAAGGATACGTTAAATTTGAGATAAACTTCAAACGTAAAGATGGTTCTATCTTTCCCGCAGAAGTTTCATCAAGTTTATTTGAAATTGGTGGAGAAAAGTTTGTCCAAGGGGTTATCAGAGACATAACTGAGAGAAAGAAAGCAGAGAAAGAACTCAAAGAAAGTGAGGAGAAATTCCGACAGATTTTCCACAATGCTCATGATAGTATTCTTCTTACTGGAGTTAACAGGAATCTTGGAACTACAACAGAGTTCATTGAAATAAATGATATAGCTTGTAAATTGTTAGGATATTCTAAAGAAGAACTCCTTACAATGAAATCTGTAGATATTACTGCTCCTGAAAGAAGAGAATCTAATGCTGAAATCATTCGTGAGATCATAATTAATGGTTCTGGTACTTTCGAAACAAGTTTAATTACTAAGGATGGAATAAGAATCCCTATAGAGTTGAGTTCACATCTCTTCATGTTTCAAGATGCGGAGGTTATCTTAACCATTGCTAGAGATATCTCAGAACGTAAAAAGGCTGAAAGAGATATACAAGAGAGTGAAGAAAGATATAGAAAACTAGTAGAAACTTCCCCTGATGGAATTATTTTAACTGATATTGGTAATAACATACTTGTAGCAAATCTTCAGATTGCTGAAATGTATGGAACGCAAAATGTAGACGGACTTATTGGTATTAACTCGCTAGACATGATTATATTGGAAGATAGAGATAGAGCCAACACATATTTCATGAATACTCTAAAAGGAGGAAAATCTGGCTCAATTGAACTCAGTTTTCTACGGATTGATGGGGATAGTTATCCCGGTGAGTTAAGGGCTACAACTATTTCAGATAATGAAGGAGTACCCTTTGCAAACGTTTGTATTATCTCCGATATAACAGAAAGGAAAGAAGATGATGCTATCAAAACAAAAGCTTTTGCTCGTATTGAACAAAACATTCAAGATTTTGATGCTCTTGTTGATAGAATTAGAAATCCGTTGACGAGTATAATCGGTTTTGCAGAGCTAGCAGATAGTTTTCATTCATCTGTCATTATTGAGGAAGCTGAAAAAATCAATGAAATAACTAAGCTTATCGATGAGAGTTGGTTAGAGTCTGAAGAATTCCGAAAGATTCTTCGAAAACATCTTTTGAAAGAAGAGGAAGAAGAAAAGAAAAACAGTTAATTTCAATTTTAGTTACACACATTTTATATATTACTTTTCAATAGTTCCGATATGAATTTCGTTAAAAAATTCAAAAAAACTTTCCATATTACTTTCTGGGAAGCGTTAATTGCATTAATAGCAATTGCAGCATTTTTCATCCTTGAAAAAGCTGTTTTCCATGGAGAGTATCATTTGTGGCTAATTATTATGGGGTTAATAGTTGGTATCTGGTTAGCCTTTCGACCCTCAGAGTGGGCTGTTGAAGGTTTAAACAGTGGAGCTAAGTATGTTGGTTTGTCGGAATATGTTGCTGGAATCCTTTCGAGTTTAGCATCAAATCTTCCAGAAGCTGTAATAGCTATAATGCTCATTACGCAACCTATACCTCAAACTCTAACAGCAGTCGTCACAGTTCTGTCTGCTGCAGGTTTTAACACACTCATTCTAGGAATTGCAATTATAATCTCCACAGTTAAGAAAAGGGGTTCAATAGATGTTCCAGAGGATTTAGAAAAGAGAGAGGCGCCAATAATAAGATGGGCCATAGTAGCGTTAATAATGACGGTAATATTTGGTTTCAGTGAATATTTCCAGATATTAGGTTCTGGTAACGGAACACTTGCTGACGCTGTCTTAACAAAACCAGTAGCTGGTATGCTCGCGGGTAGTTATCTGTTTTATCTGATATACATCGTTGTTGTGAAAGATAATAACAAAAAAATGTCAATTAAAGATAAAGAGGAGTTAGACCAAACACTGAATCCAACGAAAGAAGAAGAAGAAGTAGAGGAAAATAAAGGAACAACTAATGATCACGGAGCTCATGAGAAGCTCTCTATTCCTATGACATTAATTTTCTTAGTTATGGGGTTTGTTGGAATTTATTTTGGTGGTGAAACATTGATTTGGAGCGTTCAACAGTTAATTCCATCAACACAGATAATTGTAACAGCATTGATATTAGGAGCAGTTGGAGCTATACCAGAACACGGAATTGCTATCATGTCAGCAGCAAAAGATGAAATTGAAGTAGGAATAGGGAATGCTATGGGTGGGATCTTACAATCTGCATTGCTCATATTTGGCATTGTAGGAGTAATAATAAATGTAACTCTACATCCATTCATCCTATTACAATTGTCAGCTATAGCAGGAGTCTTATGGTTTGTTAAACGGTGCATCCAGGATGGGAAATTTGACACGTTTGAAGGCATCATGATAATAATGCTACAGATAATAGTTTTCATAATTCTCATTGAGGATATAGCTCTCTTCCCAGGATAACTTTCCTTTGTCTCCTCCCTGATTACAGAAAGTAACACTTTCTGTTTTCTGGGTTTTTATATCCAAATTAATCAAAATTAGTATGGGTATACAACAGATTTTACCGAATGTTGAATCAGATGAAAAAGCAATATTAGTTCATAGATTTGGAGAAATTATTGCGCTTAATGGTTCTGTCTATCGGGTAAAAATTTACAGAGAGCCTGATAGAAAGATCTTTACTACTTGTTTAGAAAGAGCATATATCATATTACAAAGTGAAGAAGATATAATAAAAATGTCAAAAGATCCTTATTGTAGATTTTAAATAGAAAAATGAGGAATTATTTAACTTCCCCCAAAACTTTGTCTATAATAGTTAATGCCCACTGAAGGTCTTTCTTTGTTATAACAAGAGGTGGTGCAAAACGGATGGTAAATTCATGAGTTTCCTTAGCTAAGACACCTACTGGTGAATTGTTCATTAATGCTTCTGTGTAAGGTCTAGCTTTCTCGAAAAGCTCAAGAGCAATCAACATTCCTCTTCCTCGAACCTCTTTGATTTTGTCTGGATATTTCTCTTGCAGTTTCTTTAATCCATCAATAAAGAATTCACCTAATTCTACTGATCTTTGAGAGAAATCTTCCTTGTTAAGTAGATCACAAACGGCTTCTAATACTGCCATACCTGCACTATTACCTCCCCAAGTACTTCCGTGAGAACCGGGAGTTAGAACATCCATAATATCCCAACTTGAAAGAACTCCCGATACAGGAAAAACTCCTCCTCCCACAGCCTTAGCAACTAAAGTCATATCAGGTTTAACAGATTCATGTTGACATGCTAAAATATCTCCTGTTCTGCAAAAACCAGTTTGTATTTCATCTGCAATCATGATTATATTATTCTTCTTGCATACTTCTTGTACACTTTTTACATAGCCTTCTGGAGGTATAAGAACACCAGCTTCTCCCTGAATAGGTTCAAACATAAAAGCTACAGTGTTTTTTGTTATAGCTTTTTCCAGAGATTCAATATTGCCATATGGGATAACTTTGAATCCTGGAGTTTTTGGACCAAAACCCTCGTAAGCATCGGAATCTGTAGAAAAACTAATAATTGTAATTGTTCTTCCGTGAAAATTATTCTCACATACGATAATCTCTGCTTTATCCTTTTCTACACCTTTTTTCTCATATCCCCATTTACGAACTATTTTTATTGCAGATTCTACAGCTTCTGCTCCAGTATTCATGGGTAAAAATGTTTCATAGCCAGTCAATTTACAAAGTTTCTTTGCGGCAGTTCCCATTGCATCATTGCAGAAGGCACGTGAAGTGAGGATAACTTTATCCACTTGTTTTTTTAATGCGCTAACTAATTTTGGGTTTCCATGACCAAAATTTTGACTTGAGTAAGCACTCAAACAATCCATATATTTCTTACCATCGACATCCCACACCCAGATTCCCTTAGCTTTCTTAACTACAACGGGAATTGGTTTATAATTGTGAGCTGTCCATTTAT
>JAGXNV010000050.1 GCA_019894795.1 Candidatus Heimdallarchaeota archaeon
CAGGAACACCTAATGCTTTCAACATCTCTGACTCCATTGCCATGAAAAATGCCATGTATTGGTTGGGGATGAATTTCTTATCTAATCCTTCTTTGATGCTAACAGTCAAAGGTTTAGTCCAGCCCTTTTCTTGCATCTCTCGAGTTACAAGATTGACTTCTAAGTCCTTAACCTCATCATAGTGTTCGTGCTCATTCTCTTTTTCAGGATCGTAAAACATCTCTATTTCCATTTGTTGAAATTCTCTTACTCTTAGAAGAAAATTCCTTGGAGATATTTCGTTTCTAAAAGATGACCCTACTTGAGCTATTCCAAAAGGAAGTTTGTTTCTCATAAAGCCAGCTAATCTCTTGAAATTAATGAAGATATTTTGAGCTGTTTCCGGTCTAAGATAAGCTGTTGTACCTCCAGTTGAACCTATTTCTGCTTTAAACATCAGATTAAATTGCTTAGCCTTATCAAGTTCTCCTTGACACTTTTGACATTTGATTTTATGTTCTGCAATGATTTTGTCTAATTCTTCTAGTGGAAAACCTTCAGCATTCTTTTTCGTAACATCTAAAATTATTTCATCAGCACGAAACATAGACTTACAACTTACACACTGAACAAGGGGATCTTCGAAGGATTCCAGATGACCAGATGCCTGGAATACTCTCTCTGGAAGAAGAACACTTCCTGCTATCTCATACACTCTATCATCATCTAAGACGAATATTTGTCTCCATAGATCGATTATTTTTTGTATCATCAATGTACCTAAGGGTCCGTACTCGTAAAAACCCCCAGCTCCTCCATAGATTTCAGCTGAAGGACTGATAAATCCTCTTCTTAAACAAACATCAATTATTTTGTCCATTAATCTTTCTTCGGTCATCTATATCTAAAAGTGTCAAAAGATGACTAATTATTAAATTCTTTGAAAAGAGAGAGACATCTCTAGTTCTTTCTGAGATAGTTTTAAAATCATTTGTTAGAATTTATCCTTATATGGGTACGGAAAATCTTTCTAGTACAGAGCCAACTAAGGCAAAGAGAGCTGGCAGAGGTTTTTCTATATTGTAGCAATAGTATCATTCTTTTTGGCAAGCATTGTACATATCATTTATTCTATTTTAGCGTTAGGTGAAATCATTCCTCCAACTGGTTACATTTTTCAGATTTGTTCATATATTTTCATATTTACTTTTCAAATCTTAACGTGTGTAGGTTATTTCTTCCTTGGACTCATTATACGTAACAGATACAAAGGACGGAAAGATGAAATTAAGTTATCATATGGTTTCAGTCCTACGTACATATTCTTTATATTAGCTTTCTTTGTTATAGTCAATGAAGCTTACTTCACTTGGGTAGAACTTGTATGTTCAGGGGAAGGATGTTTAGGGATGCTTCCAATTCTAGTCACTACCCCTAGTATTGGTGTCATATCATTTATAGCATTTCTTACCAGTTCGGATCTATTCCCTGAAAATGAAAATAGTGAAAAAATCCCTTTAAAATGCTCGAGTTTGGCCTTTAAAATTGTAGCAGTACTTGAAGCTATTCGATATATTTCTGGTCTTTTGTCTATCAATGAGAGCCTTAAGTTTTCTTGTACCTTATGTGATTATAGATCTAGAACGATAGGTTCAAATGATGCAGTTCTTTCATTGAATACATTATCAACTTCTAGCGACTATTATCTATATGTTTTGAATTACGTAATAACACCTATTTTATACATAATTATTGGAATAGTACTATTATACAATTACCTTGAATACAAGAGAAAAACAGACTAAAGAACTAAATTCTCATGGCAAGACTTATCATAAAAAGAGAGAAGGTTTCGTTTATAGAATCTTCTTATATTAACTGAATTATTTCTTATAACGAAGCCAAGGAATTAGTACTGATGTATTTTTCTTATAATTCTCATAATCCTCTTGTCCACCCCATTTATTGTCTGCATATTTCTCCAACATAGGAACTCCACTAACAAAAAATATCAGTAAAAATACAAATATAGGACTTATTAGAGTAAAGAATCTCCATGCTTCAAGTGTTGGAAGAGCAATCAGAGTCATTCCAAACCAAAGGGTAATTTCTCCAAAATAGTTGGGATGACGAGAAATAGACCATAATCCAACATTGATGAATTTTCCTTTGTTTTCAGGTACTTTTCTGAATTTGCTTTTTTGATAATCTGCGATAGATTCAAAAGCAAAACCTAGCACCCATATTACAATTCCGATTATTAGACCAATCCATTCATAGGCATTGTACTCACTGGGTTGTTCTATTGTTACTGCTGCTAATGCTGCAGAAATTGTAAAGGTTACCCAAAGCCCTTGTATAGTCCATGCCCTCAGAAAACTTAGAAAAGATTGTTTGATTTCTTTGAATCTTTTATCTTCACCAGCTCTTAATACTCGTCTGAATAAGAAATATCCTAAACGTGTAGTCCATAGCAAAACTAATGCAAGGATGATACCTGTCCTTATAGTAATTGGAGGTCCAAGAACCACAGCAAGAATAATGACTGTCATATAAGTTAGAGAGCCAGTTATATCGTAAAACTTCTCAGTTTTGAAGATATATGCAGGGATAAATGCTATCCATTGTATAGAAAAAGCAAGGATTACTCCAAAAGTAAACAACGGAAGACTTGCAAAAGCTAAATACCCATTGTAGCTTCCAGCGAAAGCTATTCCTACACCAATTCCCATTACAATAAGTATAGTTATCATTGCAATAATAATTTTCTTGAAATTAGTTTTTTCCATTTGAATCAACTATTTTAGTTTAATTGAAAGTATAAATTTACTAATATAAATAATAATGAAATCACTTTAAGTATATTTGTTTATCAAAAAATAAATTTGTGTAATTATAAGAAAACTAAAAATAGAAGAGGATTAAATTGTAACCTCTATTTTGAGTTTACGAACCAGCTCTTTGTAACGATTTCTGACAGTAACTTCTGTTACAGTAGCAGTTTCAGCAATTTCTCTTTGTGTGCGTCTTTCTCCTTCTGTTATTCCAGCAATGTAAATAGATGCAGCTGCTAGTCCTGTTGGGTCTTTCCCAGCAGTTAGATTATGTTCTTTTGCTCTGTTAAGAAGTTCGACAGCTTTACGAGCAGTTCTACCACTTAGTCGTAATTCTGCTGCAAAACGAACAATATAATCTGTAGGATTAGCTAGGGGGATTTTAATATCTAATTCCCTAATAATCAATCTATAACATCTTCCAAGTTCTTTCTTGGAAATACGAGAATGGCGTGCAATTTCATCAAGTGTTCTGGGAACACGACGAATTCTGGCCCCTGCATAAGCTGTTGCACCAATCATAGCCTCGATAGATCTTCCTCGAATTAGTCGCTTTTCAATAGCTTTTCTGTAGATGTTAGCAGCTGTTTCATTCACACTTCTTGGAATACCTAATTGTGATGAAAGACGATCTAATTCAGACATAGCGTAAGCTAAGTTTCTATCTATAGAACTATGAACACGAGTACGAATTTGCCATTTTCTAAGACGATATATTTGAGCTCTCCTTTTTGGTGAAAGCTTCTTACCATACACATCCCTATCTTCCCAACCGATTTGGGTGGAGAGACCTTTATCATGGATGGTGATAGTTGTAGGAGAACCAACACGACTACGTTTGGATCTTTCTTCTGCAGTAAATGCCCTCCATTCAGGACCATCATCGATTAATTTTTCCTCGACAACAGTACCACAGTTACGGCAAATATGCTCTCCTCTAGTCTCATCCAGAATAACATCTTTACTACCACATTCAGGACATTCGATGTCCTCTTCCTCTTCTCTATAAGATTCCTTAGCTTTATCTGGTGTTTTACTCATTCTTTTACCTGCCTGTTTATTTGGCTAAATAGTTCTTTTCTATTATTTTCCTACTTTAAACAATCCCAAGGGATAGAATTGTTTATAATTTTTCCATAGTTAATCAAAGTGAGAATCTCTACTCTAAATTATGATTAGCCCTCATAAAATACTAAAGACAACCCACCAAATGCGCCCTTTTGTACCACTTATAAATGTTTCCCTCCGATTTCCCTTTTAAATCTTTCTATTACCAGAGTATTTCTTTTTTGTGCACTCATCAACCGAAAATAAATCTAGACTTTATTTCAGCCATATTTGAGTTTTCAGGAGACTTGAATTACATTTATATAATTTTCTGTTTAATCAAGAGTTTTTTGTTCGTTCCTTACTTCTCTTTTTCAAGGTATAAGAGAATAGATTTTCTTCACTCAATTTTTCTCTTTGTAATATTGATGCTTTCTCTTTTTTATATATTGAATATAGTGATGTGTTAGCAGTTTGTATCTCATTTATATTGTCATAATCCTTCTTCAGGAATAATGAGAACAAATTTCCTTTGCTATTCATATATTTCAACCCATATTCTTTACTAAATTTACTTAACCAATCAAATACCACCATTGGAATCTCTTCTAAATCTTCAAAATGTAGGAAGATAGGTCTGGGATATGTAATTACTGTTGAGATCATAATATCTATCTCATAATTCATTTCTGCTAGCTGTCTTTCTATTGTAACTTTTATTCTGTTTAACGATGCTTGATTAACTAGTTTTTGCAGATTTTTTACTATTATTTCTGCTTTATTCGAATCCCCATTCGACTTGGTTTCATTCAAACCACTATCAACCCCATTATCTACTTTATTTCTTAGTTGCTTTAATTTATGCATGCTACAATATTAATGTTTTCTATTAATTTTCTTCTAGACGCACTCTGATTACAGATTGCACACTCATCACATTTTAATTGAAAGTATATCTCTTTCAAACTTGTAGATGTTTTCGCATCGCCTAGAAAGTATTTTTTCGTTCAACATTGTATTCCATAATCATAGTTAAAATATTCATTTTTCTAACTAAGTTTAAAAATCATCTATCTTGTTAAGAATTAGATTGAAAATCTAGGAGAACAAAAATGATTGAACGAGTTCACGAACATCTTCTTGATGAGTTAAAAACTAATACCAGAACAGATACAATTTTCATTATTACGGCTATTCTTCTGAACATTGTTACAGCAAGTATTAATGCTGCAATTGCAGGAGATTCAGACCTTTCAGATACGCTTATCTTCGCGATATTTATTGTGTTAGTTCTTGTGATTAATACTGTAGTATTCTTTGGTTTAGCTAGAGGTAAACAGACTCGACAGAAATTGCTAGAAGGTTTGCTAAGATTATATGATGATCAAAAAGTGAGTGGATATTATGATTCATCAATTCTAGGTACATACAATTTTAGATATATTCTCTTCACAATAGTTGTTATAGCTACAGGAATCGCTGCTTTAGGAATCCCCATAATTCTAAAGATTTTGCCATAATTAAAATCCGTCTAATTTTATTTTTCTTTTTTGACACAAAGTTAAAATTATATACAAAGCTATTATTCTTGTTAAACTACCATTGAAGGTAATACTATGAAAATAGAAGAATATGATGCAGTTATTGTGGGGGCGGGTTTGAGCGGTCTAAGAGCTGCTCTTGAACTTTCTGATAAATGGAATGTTGTAATTATAAGTAAAGTCCATCCTGTGCGCAGTCACTCTGGAGCTGCTCAAGGAGGTATTAATGCGTCTTTAGGTAATACTGAAAAAGGTAAAGAGGATAGTACTGAAAGACATTCTTTTGATACAGTTTACGGTTCAGATTATTTAGCAGATCAAGATGTTGTTCAATTTATGTGCGAAGAAGCGCCAAAGATTGTTATTGAATTTGAAAGTATGGGTGCACCTTTCTCTCGATTAGATTCAGGATTAATTGCCCAGAGACCTTTTGGTGGAGCTGGTTTTCCCCGAACCTGTTACGCTTCTGATAGAACTGGACACGCACTGTTGCACACTTTATACGAACAGTGTATTCATAAAAATGTCAAATTCTACGATGAATTCTTCTTAGTAGATTTAATCAAAGTTGAAGATCAAGTTACAGGCATTTTAGCAATGGATATGGCTTCGGGTGAATTAATTATTTTTCGATCTGGTTATGTTATCTTAGCAACAGGTGGTTTTGGTAGAACTTACAAACGTTCAACTAATGCTATCATCAACACAGGAGATGGTGTTGGTGCAGCTTTTCGCGCTGGAGTTCCAATGCAAGATTGTGAATTTGTTCAATTCCATCCAACTACTTTATTTGGAACAAACATTCTGATTACAGAAGGAGCAAGAGGGGAAGGGGGTTACTTATTCAACAAGGATGGAGAACGTTTCATGAAAAATGTCGCAGCTAAAGCAATGGAACTTGCTCCACGAGATATTGTAGCTAGAGCAATTGAGACTGAAGTTAGAGAAGGAAGAGGGTTTGAAGATGCTTATGTCCATCTTGATTTAACTCACCTTGGTGCCGAAAGAATCAAAGAAAGACTTCCGGGGATTCGTGAGATTTGTATAGATTTTGCAGGTGTTGATCCCATAAGGGAACCTATTCCAGTCCAACCTGGACAGCATTATTCAATGGGTGGAATTGCAACAAAATATGATGGAGATTACTGTGAAACTCCTCTTTCTGGACTCTATGCTGTTGGTGAGACTGCAAGTATTTCTGTTCATGGAGCTAATCGTTTAGGTGGTAATTCACTTTTGGAAACATCAGTTTTTGGAAGATATGTAGGAAGGAAATTATTAGAGAAAGGATTAGCTACACTTCCTTCAAATGATAAAGTAGTTCAATCTGAAGAAAATGCTTTGAGAGAGATTGAAAATCTTTTCCGAAGATGGAATACTAATACAGGCAAGAAACCAGTTGAGATTAGAGAAGAAATGGGTGAAACTCTCGATACAAAAGTGGGTGTATTTCGAACAGAAGAAGAACTCCAAAAAGCTTATGATAAATTGGTAAATTTGCAAAAAGATTTTGAAAATGTTCAATTACCAACATCAGAAAAGGAATTTAATTTTGGTATTTTGAGAACCTTAGAATTAAGAAATATGATAGATATTGCGACAGTAACAGCTTATGCAGCATTATGGCGAAAAGAAAGTAGAGGTGCTCATTCTCGTATTGATTATCCTACAAGAAATGATGAAGAATATCTGACTCATTCACTAGTCTTCAAGACAGAGGATGGATTGGAGTTAAAAACGAAACCTGTAAAACTAGGAAAATTTGAGGTAAAGGAGCGTGTTTATTAATGGCAGAAACACAGAAATTTCTATTATTCAGAAAGAAAGCTAACGAAGAACCAAGATATGAACGATATGAGGTACCTTTACGAAAAGGAATGACCATACTCGAAGCACTATTCTATATTCAAGACCATTTTGATTCCACTCTTGCTTTTAGATATTCTTGCAGGGGAGCAATTTGTGGATCATGTAGCGTTACAGTTGATAAAGTACCTCAATTAGCTTGTAAAACTCAAGTTTCAAAGGTCAAAGCAGCTAAAAAACCTCCAAAATTACCAGAATTAAATTTCGGTGACATATCAGATTGGAATAAAGAAGAGGAAATCCTCATTGAACCTTTACCAAACATGGAAGTAGTGAAAGACTTAGTGGTCGACATGGAACCTTTTTGGGCATTCTATCGGGAAGTAGAACCTTATTTAGAAAGGGAATGGAACGATGAATCTCCTGAATCTACACAATCCTCTGAAGATGCTAAATCCATTGAAAATCTAGTTTATTGTATTCTCTGTGGACTTTGTTGGTCATGTCCTGTAAATGCAAGTAACAAAGACTACCTAGGACCATCATCTCTTGCCAAAGGGTATAGGTTTATAGCTGACTCTCGCATATCAGATGAACATAGAGAAGGGATTCTTGAAAAGGTTTGGAAGAAAGATGGAGTTCCAGCTTGTGAGAAGTTTTTCGTGTGTAATCGAGTATGTCCAAAAGGAGTAAAACCAGGTACAGCTATCAAGAAAATTAGAGAAGAGTGGTTACGAGATGAATGAAGAAGTAAGGATAGAAAAAGATGTTTTAGGAGAAGTAGAAGTTCCAATAGAAGCTTATTGGGGGATAAATACCCAACGAGCTATCCTTAATTTTCAGATTAGTGGAAAACAATTCCCATCATCATTTATTATCTCTCTAGCAACAGTAAAGAAAGCTTGTTTACAAGCAAATATCAGTTTAAAACAAATAGATGAAGAGTTAGGAGAAGCTTGCACACAAGCAGTCGATGAAATAATCATTGACAATAAATTTTTAGATCAATTTCCTATTGATGTTTTTCAAACAGGTTCTGGAACTCAAACTAACATGAATATGAATGAAGTTATAGCCAATCGATCAAATGAAATTTTAGGTTTTTCTAAAGGGAATAAACACCCAATTCATCCTAACGATCATATTAATCTTGGTCATTCTTCAAATGATATTATACCAACTGCTATGCATCTATCAATACTTCAAAGTTTGAAAAACGATTTACTTCCAGCCATCAAGAAGATTAGAGAATCGTTAAAAATCAAGATTGATGAATTTAGTGGAATTATTAAAGTGGGGAGAACTCATCTAGAAGATGCAGTTCCTATTCCTTTATCAATGGAATTTTCTGTATATGAAAAACAATTGATGGAAGGAGAAAAGAGATTACAATTAACTTTTGCTAATCTTCTTTCAATACCTATTGGTGGAACAGCTGTAGGAACCGGGATTAATGCTCATAAGGATTTCAGTGAAACAACAATCAAATTTCTTAAAGAAATAACTGGTCTAGATTTTTTTTCAAATCCACTAAAAGCAGAGGGAATAGCATCACACAACACCCTTGTCTTTGTAAGCGGTATACTCAAGAGTATAGCATTAACTTTGATGAAAATAGCTAATGATATCCGTTGGATGGGTAGTGGGCCAAGGGCAGGTTTAGGAGAATTGATTTTACCTCAAAACGAACCTGGTTCTTCAATTATGCCTGGAAAAGTAAATCCAACACAATCAGAAATGCTTATGCAAGTATGCCTACAGATCTTAGGGAATGATACAATTATCACTTCTGCTGAAAGTCATGGAAGTGTCCTTGAGCTTAATACAATGAAACCTTTGATGATTGTCAGTATACTCGATTCTATTAATTTAATGTCAAAAGGCATTGTTTCCTTCACAGAAAATCTATTGAAGGGACTGAAACCCAACATTGAGAATATCAAAGAACATATGGAAAGGAATCTGATGTCAGTTACTAAACTTACACCTCTGATAGGTTACGATAAAGCTGCAGAGCTTGCAATGAAAGCTTACGAAACTAATAAATCTATCAAAGAGATTGTTTTAGAATCTGAGCTGGGAAACAAAAGTGAGTTAGTAAAAATATTGGACTCAGATGACAAATAAACAGAAAGAAAACTTATTAACAAGTTTAAATTTACTAGATGATATCCTTCTTCTTTTCATCACTAAGACTATTAGAATACCAAACAGAGAAGCTATAAAGAAGAAGTTATTTCATCTATTGGTATATTTATTGACTTACTTCTTTTAAGTGGGGACGTGTTAAGTAGCAGCAAATTTCTACCATCAGGTATATTTATCTTTTATATACTTTATACACGTCTCTTTTGAATTAATAATTTCTTCATTCATAATTGCTCTTAGTAATTCAGTCTTAATTTGCTCTATTTTCTGCCCTTTAAAACCAAATAAGTCTTCTATTTCATGTCCATCTATTGCTAGTTTAAAATTAATTAGCTCATCGGTTTTTCTTATCTCAATTAATCTATTCTGGAGTGCAGGTAAGCCTTTTTTCTTGACCTTTACCGATAGTTCTGCTTGCGTCATAAGAATAATAGCATCAAGAAATTCCCCTAGTTTTCGCACTGCTTGTCTCAACTCTAACTTAGAAGGAATTCCTTCTATTAAATCTAGTAAGGAGTTTCTATTTTTAACAAGAAATACTATTTCATTTCTTTCTTTGTTTGAAAATTTAAAGAAACGAAGCTGTTTGTCTATTTTCTGAACTAATGCTGATTCATGATTATTGACTGATTGATCATCAATAATGGTTTCCATCAAAATTACTGCAAGAATAATAGATATGTTATTTGTATTGTTAGATTTTAGGAACTGTAGTTTTTCCTCTATTTTCTTCCAGGAGTTGGGTGGGCTATAATTTGTTTCATCTAAATTCTTACATCGGATATCTGGAAACATCGTTTCGAAAAGCTTTAGATCTGCCATTAGTTTGAATGTTTTAACAGGATCATTTGTAAAGGACGCAGTTAGTTCACTTAAGGTTCTCTCTTTTGGCACATCTACGATATTCTTAGCATTAATTCTGATCCCCTCTTTTACCTCTTCAGCGATATTAAAGTTCAATTTACTGGAGAATCTAACAGCTCGAAACATTCGTAAATAATCTTCCCTAAAAACTAGTTCAGGTTCCCTAGTTGTTTGTATTATTTTATTTTTAAGGTCGTCTTTTCCATTGAAAATATCAAAATAAACATTCTCAAACATTACAAAAGAATTGATGGTGAAATCTCGTCTAAATAGGTCGTCAACAATAGTGCCTCTTGATACTTTAGGTGTTCTGTTTGGGAATTCATATTCCTCTTTTCTTGCAGAGTTAAATTCGAAAACAATTCCATCTTTGAAACGAATTTGAGTTGTGAGAGTTGTGTTACTCATTTTTCCTATCTTGCTATCTGTTTGCTTAGCAATTTCAAGTGTTAACTTATTGAAATCACCTCCAAATACAACAAAGTCAACATCTTGACTTGGTTTTCCTAAGAGTAAATCTCTAACAAATCCGCCAATTATACCTATTGCTGCCTTTTGCTCTTTAGCTATTTTTCTAACAGCTTGAATCTTTTCAGATATCACTAGATTTATCTTACTTAATAAGTCGGCTGGAATTGGGTAGACATTAGGTTCTATTCCCCTTCTTCTAAATTCTTCCAAACAGATTAGGAAATCAGAGGAATTTACATTGTTCAATTTTATCAATTACCCCTATTTACTAAATTATTTTACTATTTCGTTTAGATATACTAATTAACTTTGAATTTCTATACGTTTTTAAGTTGGGAAGGTCTAGTTTTACATGAATACACAGAAAGAGGGTCATGTATGGCATTTGATTCATTCCTTAATGGATTTGAGAATATACTCTACTATTTAGCAATTGGTTTACTGATATCCGGTGGAATTTTGATAGTTCTTTCAGTTGTTCTAAACTTAGAAGGCATAACTCATGCCTTGGGAATAGGTGACCACGGAATATCTGCGGATCATGATTTTTCAAGTGATCACGATGTTTCAGGAGATCACGATGTGTCACTTGATCATGATGTGTCACTTGATCACGATGTTTCAGGAGATCATGATGTGTCACTTGATCACGATGTGTCACTTGATCATGACATTTCAGGAGATCATGATGTTTCAGGTGATCATGCTGTCAATTCAACAATGGTGACAGCTGATGGGTTCAAAGACATTACTCATTCAACAGCACCAATCTTCTTATTGTTATCAACTTATTTTCTGATGTTTGGTATACTAGGTGTATCAACTCTGCAGATAAGTTCTGAGAGCATTGGTTTAAGAATCTTTAGAATAATTGTAATCATCATTTCTCCATTATTGCTTGCGTTAGCGATTACAAACATTTGGCAGAGGATTTCTGCTACAACTGTAATGCCAATAAAACGTGGTGTTCAACTTGTAGGACAACTTGCTACTGTTTATGTTGCTGTAGATTCGAAGGGTGGTATCATTCACGTTGATCTAGGGAAAGGTATGGGTTTACAAAAACTGAATGCTAAAAGCTTCGATCATTTCAAAAGATTTGAGAGAGAAGAACAAGTTCGTATTGTTGCTGTCAAAAATAGAGTGTATTTAGTAGATATTAGCTAATTTTTTTCTCTTTTTTCTTATTAATTTCACTAAATTTAATTCTTCATTTCGCTCAAATTACATATACTTACATTTGGATACCTTAAAAAAGCACCATGCCTTATTTCGATTCACATAAAACTGAGGGTATGAATAAGAATGGAAGTAACAATGGTTATTGTATGGATAGTTATTGGCGTTGTTGGAGTTGCTATATTATTCTTGCTATTCTATGCAAGTCGTTATCGGAAATTTACATCTGATACCTACATGATACATTTTCGTAACGGTAGGGTTATCAAAGCAGGGATAGGAGGGAAAGCTGTAGTTATTCCACTTATAGATGAAGTCAGGGTAATTCCTGTAACTACACAATCTACTTTTCTGGAAGCAAAAGAGAAAGTTGTCTCACGTGAGTTTCAAGAAATAAGTGTTACAGCATTTATTTTCTGGCGTGTTGTTGATCCTGAAGTAGCTTTTTCAAGAACATCATGGAACACAGCATCACAAGCACACGTTGAAAACATCATCAAAAATGCTGCCGAGAGTATTATAAGAACTGCTTGTGCCAACATGGCACTAGAAAAGATTATCAGAGATAGACAAGCAATTATAGAAGCTGTTACAAAAGAACTTCACACTTTAACAAGAGATTGGGGTTTAGTTATTGAATCATGTGAAATCAGAGAGATTGAGATTATAGATCCAGACCTGAAATCAAATGTTAGTGCTATCATGAAAATTGAACAAGAGAAACTTGCTCGATTAAAGAGTGCTGAGATGGAAGAAATCACTAAATTACGAGATTTAGAAGTCAGTCGTAAAGTAGGTATTGAACAACAAAAAGTAGGTCTTGAAGTCGATTCTAAAGAAAAGGAAAAAGACATACAAGTTCAAGAGTTAGAGAAAAGAAGAACAGAAGTCGAAGCTCAAACTTATCAAACAAAAATCAAAATTGAAGCTACTGCAGAAGCTGATAGAATTAAACAACTAGCCGAAGCTAAGCAATTCGAGATTGAATCACGAGCAAGAGGTGAAGCTGCAGTTATTAGAGAAGCAAAAATGGCTGAAGCTGAAGGTATTCTTAAGAGAATTGAAGCTTTGAATAAGTCAGACGCTCGTCTGTTCCAAGAAATGATAATCGAGAAATTACCTGAAATTTATCAAAACCTAGAGATAGATAAAATGATCGTAACAGGTAGTAAAGATGATGCATTTTCTTCGATTGCAAACGCTATTCTACCATTTCTGCAAGTTATACCTGAACTAGTTAACAAATCAAATTTAAGCAATGAAAAGAAGAAGTAAAACTTCTTTTTTCTATGTTTTTTGCATCAAAACAAAACTTTCATCTAGTCCAATATATTTTAGTTTTGATATTCCATAATGTTTCAATTTAGCGATTAGAGCATTATTTTCCATATTGAAATTGTATGGTTCATAAACACCCATTATCCAATCAAAAGACAAGGATAGTTTGCGTAAAAGAGGTAATGCTAAGTATCCCTCATCATTAAGAACAGTTTTACTGACATCAATAAATTGTTTTACATCTTCTTTGAAAAGGAAAGGTGATCCTACAACTAGATCTATCGAATTTGCATATTGATTAGCTTTGAAATCGCCATATTCAATAAATTCAACATTATAAATTTCATAAATATCTTGTAATACTTGGCATCTGTAAAGCGTGTTTGGTGGTTCTATACTAATTACTTTCACATTATGTCGATAGAAATCAGCAAGGTGCAATGCATCATACCCTGAACCATTTCCCCAGTTCAGAAATGTTAGCTTATCTTTCGAGAAGAATAGTGAAATTCTTTGTGATATTGACTTGTAAAACAAACTTCTCAGCTGGAAGAAATATTCTGAACCAAAAATTGAATCTTCGGCATTTATTAAGTCCACTTCTGTCAGTTTGCTTGATTCACCCTTCAATATTGATTCATAAATAGATGCTAAACGGTCAAATAGTGAGCTGAAATGAGATATTAGATCAGCATCATATGCTTTTATATCCGTTTCCATATACTCTTCTAGGAATTTCCTCCTTGGATTTTCAGCATAAAATTCCCCCTGTTTAGTAAGCAATTCAGTATAAGTCAATAGGTCAAAAATTCTAACAAACTCTTCATCGAGAGTATTGAAATTTGACATGTGAAATATTTCTTCCGGGGATCTAGGGCGATTTAGAATGTTATAGATATCTAGGTTCTCAAATATTTTTGATGCCTTTAAAGCTGATAATTTGAGCAAAATGTCAAGATTTTTGTTGATAACTTCTTCGGATAAGGATTCAGGGGCTTCATACATTCTCATAGAGTACACCATTAAGGAGATTATATATAAAAAAGACCTTTAGCAATTTGAATTTTATTATAGTTTCTTAAAAAAATACGCTGATTCGACTAAAGATGGGTTCTATTTCTTTCTATAAACGTCAATAAAACCCCGGGACTTCAGAAATATAATAAACTCTATTACGGAGGATATCGGAACAGATAGTTCTTGACTTAAACCATATACAGATTGTTTCCCATCAATCAGATCTAGATTTTCTAAAAATAGCTGGTAGTTTTTATGGAGAGTAATCCAACCTTGTTGTTTAAGAATATTCTTGCTCTTAGATAATTCTGGATAGTCATCTTCAGCATTAATGATAAGATCCATAATTTCATTAATTATGTATTTCTTTGGTTGTTTTGAAACATTTTTGTCTAAGAAATTTATTGCTGCAATTGTTGATTTTGCTTTACTACTACCTGGAATATTAATATATGAATTAAACAGAATGGTAAACCATTCATCAATGTAAGAATAATTTATTCTACTCTGAGGTTTCTTTGCTCCTATTAATATAGCATCTTTCTCA
>JAGXNV010000051.1 GCA_019894795.1 Candidatus Heimdallarchaeota archaeon
GCATAATCTTCAGAACCTTCATTGATCTTCGCAGCAATCCTTTTGGATCCTTCTGCTAATAAATCACCTATCCCTTCTCTATGAGCGATTTTCTTTATCAACTCTATCATAACATCTTCATTTCCCCAATCAAGTTCCAATCCATCGGCATCTTCTTTTTTCAACACTCCTTTTTCATATGCTTCCATTGCAAAAGCAATGACATCTCCAGTAGAAATAGTATCTATACCATATTTATTGCAAAGTTCATTTGCATGTAGGATAGCAGCAAGATTCCCCACACCACACTTAGAGCCTAAACAAACGATTGTTTCGTATTCTGGGCTACCTCCTTTAGTACCTTCATATTTCCCTGTAGTTACTTTGGAGTATTTCCCACAATGAATCGGACAAGCAAAGCAACTTTCTGATTTTACTTTATATTTTTCATCAAAGATTTCAGCTGATATCTCTTCATAGTGTTCAAAGATGCCTGTTTGGTGATTTCTTGTAGCTAATCCACCACTTATATGTGCAAGATCTACAAGAAAAGATGTTCCATAATACGATAAACTGTGATAAGCAGGATCTGCATATATTTTTCCCAAAGTCTCATCAATTAATTCATCAAACTTTTCGACTTCATCTACTTCTACTACTCCCGTACCATGGACTGTTATTGCTTTAAGATTTTTAGATCCCATAACTGCTCCAACACCAGTTCTTGCAGCTGCTCGAGAGAGGTTGTTTAAAATAGCCGCGTAACGGACAAGATTCTCTCCTCCTTGACCAATAGCTAGAATTTGGATTTCCTCTCCAAGTTTTCTTCTGAAATACTCATCTGTCTCCCATACATCTTTTCCCCAGAGATGTTGAGCATCTTGAATCTTAACAACTTCATCCTCAATTTGAATATATACAGGTGATTTTGCTCTTCCATGGATGAAAATAGCGTCATAACCCGCATAAGCTAGCTCAGGCGCAAAATGACCACCGGCATTTGCATAACCTATTCCCCCAGTTAACGGGGATTTTGCAGCAATCGTATAGCGATTTGAAGATGGGGCTAAAGTTCCTGTTAATGGGCCAGTGCTTATAACAAGTATATTTTCAGGACTTAGAGGATCAATACCTTGTTCAAGATTGTCAAAAAGATATTTGATTGCTACACCTCGTCCACCTAGATAGTTTTCAACAAGAGAGAGGTCAAGAGCCTTTGTTTTAATTTTATTGTGTGTTAAATCTATAATCAAAACCTGATCTCTATACCCTTTATACATTAGAGTTGTATCTTTCAAGGTAAAATATAAACTGTAAATTTAGATATAAATCTTACTTCAACAGATTAAGAATTATCATTTACACTTTGAGGTTCTATATCCACACTTTCGAAGGATATGAGATTGGCTCTTACTATTACTAGTAAATTATTTTTTATCTATCTTAAGAAATTTTTTATAAGGAAATAACATAATAACTACATTATAAAGAATTATGAGTTGAGTAAATTGAAGAACACACATTCTTCTGAAATAAATTCTTCTATAGGGAAATCCGAGAAGAAAAATAATAAAAGACCGCTTAGAGTAGGTTTTCCTAGAGCTCTACTTTACTACAAATTCTATGTGTTATGGACTGTTTTCTTCGAAACTTTAGGCGCAAAAGTCATTGTCTCTCCACTAACGAACAAAGAGATAAAAGATGTATCAGTAAAAAGCGCACCAGACGAAGATTGTTATTCCACTAAACTGTATTTTGGACATGTCTTATTCTTAAAAGATAAAGTTGATTATTTCTTCATACCACGTTTTAGTAGCGATCATAGGACCGATATTAGTTGTCCGAAATTCATAGGATTAGCAGAAGTATTAAGATCAATCTTCCCAGATTTACCGCCTATATTAATGCCATATTACTCAAAGGCAAAAGATGGACATGGTAAAATTCGTCTTTTTAAAATTGCTTATTCACTTGGTTTCAAATTTACAAAAAATCCTTTCAGAATATTGTATTCATTTGTTAAATCTTTTAGAAAGTATAAACAATACCACGATGATTTGTATATCTCTGAGGACGAGTTAAAGCGATGGGAAAAAGATGAATTTGTCTTCAATAAAGAGATATCTACCACTGACGGAACAAATCCATTTAAAATTGCGTTAGTAGGTCATTCTTATGTAATTAATGACTCATATGCCTCCTTGAGAATTAAAGAAATGCTTCTAGCGGATAATGTTGAGATTATAACTTCTGAACAATTACCTAAATCTGTAATAGAACATCAAATGTCAAAACTAGATTTCAACATGTATTTCCGCTATGAGAGAGAGATTTTGGGGACTGTAATGCATTTCTTAGAAAATGAAACAGTGGATGGGATTTTACAGCTTATTGTCTTTAGTTGTGGTCCAGATTCAATAGGGGGAGAGATGGCATCAAGGTTTTCAAGACGCAATCAAAATGTTCCTTTGCTACAGTTAACATTAGATGAACTAAGCTCAGAAGCTGGTGTAAGAACTAGACTTGAAGCATTTCTAGATTTAATTGAAAGAAGAAGAAAGATTAAGGAGAGTGAGATGATTTGCCAATAACTTTTCCACATTTTGGTTCGTTAACGTATGTCTTTGAGGTTGTTTTAAGAGAATTGGGAAGAAAAGATATTCTACTTCCTAAGAAACCAAGTAAAAGAACATCCGAACTCGGTTCTAGACACTCTCCGGAATTTGTATGCACTCCTTTCAAAATGACATTAGGAACATTTATCGAGATGCTAGATGAAGGAGCAACAGAGTTGGGGATGGGAGGAGGAAATGCTTATTGCCGTTTTGGTTATTATTGGCCCGTACAAAAACTGATCCTTGAAGATTTAGGATATGACAATTTCAGATTTATTATGCTTGATTTCTTGCACCCTCTGCGTATTTGGAAGGTGCTTAAGGAGGAGAGTGATGGTTGCTCATATCTCCAGACTCTTCGGGCTTTTCGAATAGCTTGGATTAAGAACAGGTACACAGATTTAGTCGACAAGATGCTCTACAAATACAGAGCTTTAGAACTAGAGAAAGGGCTTTCAGAAAAAATTGCCAAACAAGCTTTTCGAATGGTTGTCGAGACACAAGGTTTACGAAATATTAAAAAACTAGAGGATAAAATAATAGATTTATTCGAGCAATCTGTCGAAATTAGAAAGGATGAAAATCCTTTAAAAATCGTAATTAGTGGAGAGATATACGTCGTTATAGAACCATCACTGAATGTCGATGTTCACCGCAGATTAAATGAGCTTGGAGTTATAGTGGAAAGCACTCCAACACTGAGGAGTTTCATCGATGTAGGACATAAATTAAATCCTTTCATCACTATGCATTATCAGAAAGCTCGAAAAGCAGCTCAACCATATTTGCAGTATAGATGTGGAGGGGAAGCAATGGAGAATATAGGCGATATGACAATTTACAAAAAAGAAGGATGGGATGGGATGGTTCATCTCTATCCTTTTACTTGTATGCCTGAAATAATTACTAGGAGTATTGCTCCTCAAGTTAGTAGGGAACATGACATGCCTATTCTCTCTTTAGTAGTAGATGAACATACAGGAGAAGCAGGATTTCAAACACGATTAGAAGCATTCGTAGATTTGTTAAAACGAAGAAAAGTGGAGACTAACTAAATGACAGAAACAGCAGAAAAATACTATCTTGGAGTAGATGTCGGGTCTATAAGTACTAATATTGCAGTGATTAATGAAAAAAGAGAAGTTGTTGAATCAGTTTATATCAGAACAGAAGGTAAGCCAATTCAATCAGTGCAAAAAGGTATCCAGCTTATGAAAGAAAAGCTCGAGAAACCTCTTGTAATTTCTGGAGCAGGAGCTACTGGAAGCGCTAGAAGGCTTACAGGTGTCCTCATAGGCGCTGATATCGTTCGAAATGAAATTACTGCCCATGCATTAGCATCGTTAAATGAAAGGAAAGATATTCAAACTATAATTGAAATAGGCGGCCAAGATAGTAAAATCATTATTATAAGAAATAGTGTTGCGGTGGATTTTGCAATGAATACAGTTTGTGCGGCTGGAACAGGTTCTTTTCTAGATCAACAAGCTAGAAGATTGAATGTACCAATAGAAGAATTTGGAGAATGTGCCCTCAAATCCAATAATCCAGTATCTATAGCTGGAAGATGCACAGTCTTTGCAGAAAGCGATATGGTTCACAAGCAACAATTAGGACATTCTACAAATGATATCATCAAAGGTCTCTCAGAAGCTTTAGTTAGGAATTATCTTAATAATGTTGGAAAAGGAAAGGAAATTTTACCCCCAATAATGTTTCAAGGAGGAGTTGCTGCAAATCTAGGAATAAAAGAATCTTTCGAGAAAACTTTTGGTTACGAAGTGATTATTCCTAAAAATTATGACGTTATGGGAGCCATCGGAGCAGCTATACTTGCCCAAGAAACTATGCAGAAAACTGGTGGTACATCAAAGTTTTACGGATGGGATATACCTGATCAAAAATTTAATTCTCGAGGTTTCGAATGTGATGGGTGTCCAAATGTGTGTGAAATTGTAGAGATAAGGCAAAACAATGAATTAATAGCACGCTGGGGAAGTCGTTGTGGAAAATGGGATGATTTGGAAGTAGAATCAGCTCTGACAACTTAATTGTCTTTTTTTCTATTTCTTTCCATTAGTCGTGATTAATCTTAATTCTTTTAATCTCTCAATCACCCAGCTTTTATGCGGATCATGAAATGGTAAAAGATCCAACCATTCAGGATTCTGTAATTTATCCAAATAATAGCGCAACGTAACCATGTCATTAAGGTTGGAAGGTTGAAATTCCGAAAGCGATTCCGGAAATAAATGTAAGGGATAATTATAACTGAATGGGAGTTCGTATAATTCCTTTTGGCTTAGTTTAGTAAGTATAATTGAAGATAAAACTACTTGATGAATGAATGTAGAATAAAGAGAATCTTTTTGATAAAAATCTTGAAATTCTAGTTCTTTGTAAATCTCTTTGAATGCGTCCCACCAAGCCTGAAATAATCCTTTTTCAGGTCTAACGACCAAAAACCCTGAATTAATATAAGGACGTAAAATCTTACCATCTACATGAGTTTTCATTGGGAAAACGTCATCTTCTGAAACATCTAGTTTTGAGTAGATAAGTTTCCAGAAACTATCAAGAGATTTTGTGTATTCCGAACCAATTAGGGTGTGGTGAACAGGTCTATAGCCCAATGATTTCTTCTCCTCAAGCAAAAATTCACTAGGTTCATTAAGAATGAATGAGTTATTATCAATCAATACTAAAAGATCTATCTTATTTTTAGCAAGCATCTCAGCTTTAGCAGCAGCACAAACAAGGGCTGTGAAAGGAAAAGTTATCTCATCACTCTCACAAGAAAAAGGGATAATAGTAACATCTAAGGAATCAAAATTGTCTGACAGTCTATTAGATATTTGTTTGTCATGAGTTGGAACAAAAACCCAAATGGGTTGTCCTGATAAATTTCCACCGAATTTACGGATGCTTGCAGCTAGCAAAGGAGCTTGAATATCATTACCATCAGCTGATGTTATAGTAACAAAAACTAGTTCATTCATTCAGTAATCCCTTAGCTTGAATACTTATAAGTGTAATATAGAAAAGGAACTACAAAAGTTCATGTTCTAACTTATCAAGCTTTATTGTATAACACTTCTCTGTGAGAACTCTTTTGAACCCCATTCGTTCATTAATTGAAATCATTGGTGCATTCATATCTGCATTTCCTGTAGCTATAAATTCAGCTTCTGGAAACTTGTTTTTTATAAACATCGTCATTTCAGCCTTTAACCATTTACCCAACCCTCTTCCTCGATATTTGTCCTTTACTCCTGTTAACTCCTGGTCAACTCTGTGAGGTCTAGATTTTGAATAAAGAATCTCTGTTAATCCACTTATTTCTCCATTCTTCTCTCTTGTTGCTAATGTAAACCACTCGTAACCTGTTTTTCTGAAATTATCTTCTGATTCTCGTCTTGTAAATGGTGTTGTGGGTTCAGGAATGTAATCAAATTCACCAAAAGGAACTAAGCGCATAATCTCAGTATAGGTGGTAGAATATTCCTGTATAATCTCCTCTGGACAATCCTCAAAGGAACAAAGATCTACGTTTTCTTCCTCAGCAAGTTTATGTCCTTGATGTCTCCACTCTTCCAACATATTACAATCAATGTCTTTAATGAATAATCTGTTCTGAGCTCCTTCTAGAGCCAGTTTAGCTCCTAATCCTTCCCAGAACTTCCATTCTCTTTCTAAATACCCACAAGTGTCAGCAGTTGTAATGTAATCATATTTCTGTATCTCCTCAACTGCTTCTTTAAGGAGATGCAGTAAAACATCCTCATCACTATATTCTTTGAGACTACTGATGTAAACTTCAGCTATGTGCTTATTTTCTTTAAAACCAGTGTTTTCTTCAGTAAAAATCTTTAGATAAAGTCGGCCAATAATCTCTCCTGAACTACGAGTTTGAGCTAATCTCCGAATTACAGTTTCTCCTGTTTTAGACACGGTTAATAACTTGAGATGGAGATCTCTTGGAACCAAAGGATCAGTTGGAAATGTCTCCTTGAACAACGTTTCAGCAAAATCAAAATAAGCATCTAGTAACTTTTCATCTGCTTCCTTAGGAATGAAATCAAATAACTCGAAAGACATGTTCAAAGAAAATAATTTCAATTGATAAATATTCAGATTGAAGATAAACAGAAATCTTTGTTTTAAGGGTTTGAAGTTGAATCAGATTGTTCTACGATAGCGTCTGTCGTTTCAGATGAAGTATCATCAAATGCTTCTGCAAGTTGAAAATCTGTATCGGCTAGATAATCCGATTGAAGATTAAAGGGAATATAAACAAGTTCTCCTATGTTTCTTTCTTCTGCAATTTTTGAGATTTCAGGGATGAATATTGAGTATGGATCATAATGTTTTGGTGATTGTAATCTGCCCATATTAAATGAAGCTAACTCTCCTTTCATAATTAAATCTAGGTTTGAAATATAGATTTCTAATTCCGAAATTATACTTGCGGAGAATAAAGGCAAGAGTTCTTCAAACTTTGCTTTTGTCTCTTGTAGAAACTTTTCTTTGCTCATTTCCCCTTCTATTAAGAGTAACATATTTCCCAATAATGCGTAGGCAAAAGAGTTGCGAGGCTCATACAACGTTAATTCTGATAATTTTATCAATCTATATCCGTACTCTTGTAATTTGGAGTAATCCTCATCTGCAATGTCTAAAGTAACTTTGAGGGTTGTATAAAGACCATTTAAAATTGGATAACGTTTGATTCCATCTTCTGTAAAGAACATGTGGTAATCATTGTCAATCTTTTCTATGTGGTTGCGTTTCTTTGATTTTATAGTGGCTGCCCCTGCAAAGAGAAGAATTTCAATAATAGTTGAGTTAATTCCATCAGCTATTTGGCTTTCTATGAAATTGGGTTCAGTGAATAATTTATTATATTTGTCAATATACTGAAACAGTTCTGGAATTACTGTATTCTCTAGTATATGTAGTTCAGTGGTAACATCCTTAATTACAGCCCTATACAACGTAATTAAACCTTTTATCCATACTTTAGTCACCTGTAATTCATAGATAGTTTCTTTTATGTCGCTGTCATTGAGAGGATCTTCATTTAAATCAAAATAGCCTTCTTTCGCGTGTTTCTTAAAATCTGCGATATAATTTTCTGCTTTAGCAAGTAAATCTTCTATTGATTCAAAAAACGCTTCAGGTTCGGTTATATCTACAAGATCCTTGAAGTTATCAATTTTAATACTATCATTAAAAAAGAATTTTTGTAAATCTAAAAGAAATGTAATAATGTAATCTACTGCAGCAAAAGTGGAATAGTATGGAGAATAATTGGGATCGGCAACATTGCGATGAGTCTTCTTATAATGAGCGATATTCTTCGGAACATCCCAAAACACATCCATATAATGAATGTACTGAGTGCTAGCTTTGAACCCTTCTGAAACCCAGTGCTCTAAATCGTGCTTATATATTGTATTTAATGACGTACTTAAACTGAAAAAGAAAAGATATGCAGAACTTAGATAATTAAGAATCAATTTTCTTCTTTTATCGAATTCTGGATGTTCCCAATCAACAATCAATTCTTGAACGTCCATTGTTTCAATGCCTATTAGGACATTGGCTAATGCATGAGCTGCTCCTGCTACTTGCAGAGCCCCTCCTTGACCATATTGTAAAGCATACATCGAAGCGTATCTCAGTCTCCAAAGCTCTAATTCATAAAATTGTAGAGGCATTTTGTCTTGAGGGAGGTTGCTGAGAATTCGAGTAATTTTATCTAGGATTTTTTCAAAAAATGTAGATGCTTCTTCAGAATTGAATATATCTGATTCTGGTAATTCGCCTAGAACATGCTTTAATTCATCCATTTTGTTGTTGACAAGAATTTTAACTCTAACTTCTGAATAGTCACGCCAATTTGTATTGCTGACGATTCTCTTAATATCATCCATCAAGTCAAGAACTTCGTTAAGTATCTTTCTTGTCGACATAAGGATGCCTTCTTTCTCTTATGAATTCATTTTCAATTAGAAATAAGATAGGGATAAAATATTTCTAGGTAACTAAAATAAACCTATTCCATTTTTCAAGATTACCCTTGAGGTAAATGTGAAGAATAGACTGAATATGAGAAGTAAAACGTTATTCAGCAATTTCCTTGATATCAGAAATCTTCGCAGCGATTTTCCATCGCATGACTATTTTTTCCCACTCTCCTTAAGTGGGGAAAATGGGAAAAATAACTCATGTCATCTTTCAATAATGATAGATAATCAACATACGCCTTTTTTTTACCTTGAATTACCTGTACCCAATGTAGAATCACTATTGCAGTTGTATTTCTTACATCAATTAATTCGATATTTGCTTCTTGGTTGTGCAAGCTCTGATTATGGTGAGAGTGATTCATTTAATGTCGTTTCGGTAGAAATTCTTGATGTTGCATGTCTTGAATGTGCCCCTAGTTTATTTGATAACATTAATTGGGGTGAGATACTTATCTTAGGTGGCTTTTTAGGTGCTTTACAAATAGTCTTTGCTATTGTAATTGTTGCAACTAAATCAGCTGCAAAACCATCAAGTAAGAAAACAAAAGGCAAAAAAAAATTAACCCTCTTCTTTCTTTTTTTCACGCAAAATTAATCTTTGCAAGTTCTTTTTCCACATATGGTCCACAATTACATGGAGCAAAACCAAGATCAAGTACTGATCCGTTGGTTGAAACAGATGTCTATGTATCAAATGAAATTAGCAAAATTGAAAATAGAATTGGATGTTGAAAATTCAAAAAGAAGGAAAACATATCGTTTTAAGAATAAACCTCCAGTAATTAAGAAGGGTAAGAAACTGGTAAAGGGAGAAAGAACTACTATATAAAAAAAGAATAAATAAAAAAAAAGAAAATGAGAAAATTTTAAACTCTATTCTATTCTTCAACGTAATCTGTGAATGGAAACAGGAAGTAGATGGATGTTATTTTCGTCTTCTTGTTAGTATTATAGGTACTATCAGTAATAGACAGATGCTTAATGGAAAATACCATGAAACTTGTCTGGGGGTATAGTTTTGTCTCATGAAGTTAACAGTATTAATGACTCCATTATCATCACTTGTAAATTCTAATTGAATCATTACTCCATTAATTTGATCTATTTCTCCATAGACATAAGACACTACCCCTTCAGTAGTATAATTGACATAAGCGTCGTAAGTGACAACTTTGTTGCTAATTTCAATGTCAATAACAACTTCTGTATCTTCACTTAAGAAGTAGAAATCATCACTAACAAAGTAAATCCATTCCTTCTCTGTTGGATTGCGTGAAGTTCCATTTTCGAAATCCATATTGGTCCATGATATCCACAAATAGAAGATATCGTCCCATTCGAAATCATAGATTACATCTCCAAGGGTGAGATTAAAATAATTCTGACTTTCATAAAAAGGCATTGAATCCCAATGGAAGTTTATATCCTTAGGATCTTGCAGTATTTCGAGTTTTATTATTGAGTTATTTGTTATCCCTATGGGCACAAATTCGCTGTCAAACATTCCACTTCCGTAGAATGTGGTGGCCCAGGTAAACTCATCACCTGCTTTGAGTTCGTCAGAGTAGTAACAACCCACAGCATCGTCAAATGCTGGGACTGACTGTGCGCTAAAAAATAGCAAAACAAACATTGATAATGCGATTTTTGTTTTTACCTGCATTAGTCTCACCTGCTACAATTTGCTAGAATTTCTAACAAGGTTGTAGCTAGTAACTTAAAGCAAACTAATTTATAAAAATATTGATTTAGAACAATTTATTGTGATTCAATCAATTACTTTCTTGATGGTTTTTGAGCTACAACTCAGATGTATCCTCTCGTATCTCCAGAACTTACTATCCTAACTTCTGGGACTCTGTCCAAGAAGAAAGTAATGAAGATTATGATTACTTTAGAATATTTACGGATAATACTTTTAGATAAGATTCTACATTATCTAATCTGATTGTTATGGAATCTAAAAAGAAAATACTGCTGATGTCTAATATTCTAGTTCTTCTAAGTTCTTCTTTGTTTCTAAGAACTGGAAGCACTTACATTGAAAATACACCTTCTACAACTGTTATTCAGTCAAAAGATTTATCTGAATGGTGGTGGACAGATATTGAACTTCTTTCAGATATGAGTAGTGGCCATTCTTACAATCCATGTATACTAATTGATGAGTCGGAAAATATTCACATTGTTTGGGTGGACCAAACAAACGATCTTTTGAGCTCTGGCACTGATTCAGATATTTTTTATATGGTGTGGACATCTGCAACTGAATCATGGTCTTCGTTAGAATTGATTTCTTCTGAAAGTACTGGTAACAGTCGCACACCTAAGTTAGCTATTGATGCTCAGGGGGTAGTACATGTAGTTTGCAAGATGAGATGGATTATTTAGGTGCAGGAACTGATGGTGATGTTCTATAGAAAATTCGTTGGATCTCCAGGAACACCTATACTTTACCCAATCTCTCAACCTATGTCTTCTGACAATAACATTACTCTATTCTGGAGTGAAGAAATTGCTGCTGATAGTTATTATCTATATCGCTCTACAAATTACATAGTTGACGTGTCAAGTTTAACTGTTCTAGATAGTACAACTGATTTACAGTATGTTGATACTCTGAACGAAACAGGTGTTTAATATTATACAGTGGTTGCATATAATGAATATGGACATGGTGGTGTTTCAAATATCGAGTCTATCGAAATTCAAGATTCACAAGTGTCATTCAGTGGCTTCTTCTCTAACCTAAATTGGGGAGAAATAATTATTCTTGGTGGATTTCTAGGTGCTTTACAAATAATTTTTGCAATTGTGATAGTTGCAACTAAATCAATTACAAAAGCATCAAGTAAGTCAACAAAAGGTAAAAAGAAGTAATTAACTTCTTTCTTTTTTTCACGCAAAATTTATACAATATACAAATATATCTTATTTGTGAAAGTTCTAATTACTGGTGCCTTTGGGAATTTAGGCTTAAGCGCACTACACTATTTGTTGAAAACTGATCATCTTATAACATGCTTAGATTTGCACACTAAGAGAAATAAGAAACAATCTAGACGATTTCTAAAGATTAAAAATTTTAACATCGTGTGGGGAGATATACGTGATGTTCATTTTGTAGTTGATGCTGTTAATGATCAGGACTGCATTATTCATTTATCTGGTCTAACCCCTCCAATTACTGAAATTAATCCCGAACTAGCTTATTCTGTAAATGTTACAGGGACGGAAAATATACTCAAAGGAATAGAGAAGAGTTCATCAGATACTAGACTCATTTTCGCAAGTTCTTTTTCTACTTATGGACCACAATTACCTGGAGCTAAACCGAAAACAGTTAAAGATACGTTAGTTGAGACAGATGTTTATACTTCAAATAAAATAGAAATTGAAAAACTAATAAGAAATAGCAAAATCTCATGGATAATTTTCAGGATTGCTGCTTCTCCCTCTCTTTCTTTAAGAAACAATCAGATGGATTTACTCTATGATATACCCTTAGATCAACAAATAGATTTTATACATCCTCATGATGTGGGTTATGCTCTCTGTAAAGCTGTAGATTTACAAATGTCAAATAAGATTATGAATCTTGGAGGAGGAGAAAAATGTCACTTGATTAATAGAGAATTTTTATGTCGTTATTTTGAAGCTCTTGGAATAGGAATGCTACCTGATGCTGCTTTTAGACAGCCTTTGGAAGAAAAAGATTGGTACTATTCCAGCTGGTTAGATTCAGAAGAAGCTCAAAAACTTCTCAAATACCAAAATCATTCCTTTGATGATTATCTTACTGAAATTAAACGCAACACAGGTATATTAGCTAAATTTCTTCGTCCATTAAGTCCTTTAATCCGAAAATTTTTGGCTAAGAAATCTCCATACTATACAATGCATCAATCAAAAGACCGAATAGAGAATTGGGAGAAGAACTAAAGATAATCTATTGCTGGAAGAAGTTCTCCTTTCATAACTGCAAGGGATGCTCCTCCACCTGTAGATACAAAAGAGATATCTTTCTCGAAATCGAATTTTTCAAAAGCTGCAGCAGAATCTCCACCACCAACAAAGGTTGTGATGTTTTGTTCAACAAGAAATTGTGCAAGTTCTTTTGTACCTTTCTCAAATTCCTTAACTTCAAAAATACCTAAAGGACCAGTCCAGAGGGCTTCTTTTGTATTCATTAATACTTCCTTATATTCTTGGATAGTTTGCGGACCAATATCTGCTCCAATTTGATTCTTTTGAATATTAGTTATAGGAACCGTATCTACAGGAACAATTCTCCTCAGATCTTCAGTTACAATAACATCACTTGGTATGTAAATCTTGGTTCCAACTGCTTTTGCTTCTTCTATATATTCTTTGACTGTTTCTACTTTGTTAAGATCTTTAACTGACATACCAACATCATAACCTAGAGCTAAAAGGAATGTGTAAGTCAACCCACCTCCAATTAGGATATTATCAGCTAAACCGATAAGATTCTTAATTGCAGGAAGTTTGTCTTCTATCTTTACTCCTCCAATAATTGCAGTTAAAGGTCGTTGAGGTTCAGCAATTGTACTTGATAGAAATTTCAATTCTTTTGCCATAAGAAACCCATATCCCTTTTCTTCAACATATTTAGCAACTCCACAGGTGCTAGCATGTTCCCTATGAGCTGTTGCGAAAGCATCGTTAATGAAAACATCAGCATGAAGAGCTAGGTTACGCGAAAATTCATCATCATTTTTAACTTCTTCTGGATAAAAACGAGTGTTTTCCAATAGTAGAATTTGCTGTTGATTAAGTTTGTTTGAGAGTTCTTTTGCCTCCTTGCCTATACAATTATCAGCTTTGTATATTCTGTAGAGTGGAAGCAATTCTCTTAATCTTCTAGCAATGACATCCATTTTTAATGAAGGAACAATTTTTCCTTTTGGGCGCCCCCAATGAGACATCAAGATAATTTTGCAGTTCTCATTCAGAAGATAATATATTGTCGGTAATGTGTATCTTATTCTTCTATCATCAGATATATTGCCATTTTCATCCATCGGTACATTGAAATCAACTCTGACTAAGACGCGCTTATTTCGAACATTAATATCAGTTATTTCCTTCTTTCCTTTAAACTTCAGAATATTTTTCATGTCTCTTGGCTGAACTTCTAAAGGTTTTTGAGCTGTTATTAGCAATTTACCACCTTACAGTTACAACCTTTATTTTCAAAATATAAATGTTTAGAACAACTCTATTCCCTGATTATGTGCTTGAATCTAATCTGGAAATCAAAAATAGTTTGTTCTACTTTTTTCTCAAACTCTTCAGTTTGAAAATGAACTGCTTTGTTGAGATAACTGTCTATCTCTTCCCAATTGACATCTTTCTCTACTAATCTAAGAAAACGTTTGGCGCTAGGCGAACGAACTCTGGGATACATTCCAACAACAAAGATGAAATCACCTCTAGTTTTAAAATAATAATCTACTCCTTCCATTTTAATACAATAGAGTTGAGTGCCTAATTCTCTTGAGAATGCGATCATAGCCGCGCTAAAACCTGAAAATAATACCTCGTCTAGGACTTCACTAACGAAAGATCTATGATATACTGTAACCCCGCTTAAATCAATAATTGTAAAACGTAGCAACGGCGGTTTAGAAGGTAAACCATGTTTTTTTAGCCTAGATTTTGTATATGTATTCACATTCATTCCATCTTTTTATTATCAGAGTCATATATACTTAATAATGTATTAAAGGTATGCTGTAAAAAAATGAACGAGACAGGAGTTTACTTCCTTCTCTTCAAATAAATTAGAAATCCTGAGAATACTGAAATTACGCCAAGGAGAATAAAAGGTATATATGTCCCAAATTCAGGAATTGTAGGATCAGCCAGTAATTTGGTTGGTGTAAGAACCAGCTATACTACAGGTTGCAGTAACTTTTAGTATATTTCCATGTGATGCATTGATATTGA
>JAGXNV010000052.1 GCA_019894795.1 Candidatus Heimdallarchaeota archaeon
GTAAATTCCAGGCCGTTGCCTTCCTGCACGTTCATTGCTTTGGTTTGCCATATTTTTTTATTAAAACCGCTGATGCCGCCGTGCAAATGGTTGTTGCCCTCATTGCCATGGAGAGCTTACAAACAAACAAAGAATATCTATGCTGTGCAGCAGTTGCTCCGACATACTCGACCTGATGAAACTGTCACCTATTTGGGGATTCAACTTAAAGAAATGTTGGCAACTCAACGACAAGACATGCAAAAAATCTTTTCAGGAGTGAGCTTATGAAAAGAACAATTTTGTCCGTACATTCTTGGAAAGTAGTTTATCTAATATATGAATTACATATGAGAAGAAAAATAACAAAAAGAGAAATTTATTGTATTTTCTTTTTTAGGATGGGAAGAATTGTGTGCATATCACCGATAATTACATAATCTGCATAATTGATGATTGGAGCACCTTCATCTTTGTTTATCACTATTAGTGTTTTTGCTTTAACTCCTGACATATGTTGAGGCGCACCAGATATTCCAGCCGCGATATATAAATCAGGCGAAACAGACTGTCCAGTTTGACCAATTTCATAAGTTTCTTCAACCCAATGAACATCTGTACATGCTCTAGTTGCACCAATTTGTCCACCAAGTAGATCAGCTAATTCGCGGATGATTTGGAAATTCTCTTTTCCACCGACTCCACGTCCTGCAGCTACAATGATTTTTGCATCCTTTAGATTAACAGTTCTCTCAGCTTTTTTAATCTCAATGTGCTTAACAACCTTGTCCTTATCATCGAATGTTATAGAAACGTTTGTTACCTCAGGGACACTTCCTGATGGTGCTTCATCTATGAAGAAAGCTCCTGTTCTAGATGTAGCAAAAGCTATGTTACCTACAACTTTGGTTACTTTCATTGCTTGATCATTTCTAACAGGTGTATGGAAGTGCAGAGTCTCCCCTTGAAGGGTAAAGTCTACTACTCTTTGTGCACAAGAAGTTGAGTTTCTTACAGCAAGTCTTGGGATTAAATCTTCTCCATAAACTGTTCCTGCTGCAATTACAAAATTCGGACTAACTTGTTTGATTATTTCCATCATTGTTTTAGCGTAAGTTGCACTGAGATAGACTTCTAATTCAGGATCATCAGCTGTAAAGACTTGCTTAATCCCATGTAAACCTAATTCTTCTATCCATTCACTCTTTATGCCTTTACCAAGTAAAGCACCAACAATTTCACCACTAGCAAAAGTAGTCTTAACTTTATTCAAAATTCCTAGAGTATTTTCCTCTATTTTATCGTCTCTAATTTGTATAAATACTAATGTCTTCATCATTTCACGCTCCTAATTTCACTTCATCTTCTTTCAGTTTTGCAAGAAGCTTATCAACCATTTCCTCAGGATCGCCATCTTTGATGAGGAAGGTTTCTTTTTCAATTATGATATTGGAAAGTGATACTAGTTGTAAGGAAGCGGCATCAGAATTAACTTCACTGGATTCTATTCCAAGATCTGCAGTGGCCCAAACAGGGATTACTGCTTTTTTAGCCGCTAGAATTCCTCTCATAGTCGTATATCTTGGTATAAAGTATTGACTATCACTACAACTGATTAATGCCTTTTGAGGAATCTCCACTACTTTCTTACCACCTTCAAGAACGTGACCAACTCTGAAACCATTATCAATTACTTCCATCTCTTCTGCATACAGAACACTTGGAATTTCAAGCATTTCAGCTAACATTGCTGCAGTAGCATAGGAACTTGTAGACTGTTCATCTACACCAAGAAGAATAAGATCATAATTACCTATTTTCTCCAGAGCTTTTGCATATATTTTTGCTAGAAGATAAGGATCATCAGTGTAAAAAGCTTCATCAGCTATTTCTATTGCAGTTGTGCACCCCATTGCAATTGCTTCTTTAAGAGCTTTACTTGGTTTAATCCCTCTAACACATACTGCTGTAACTTCAGCTCCTTGAGTGTCTTTTAGTTTTAAAGCTCCTTCGATAGCATTTTTACCTGTTGGGTTAATTACTAAATCGTCCTCACTTACACGTGAAGCATCAAAGTAATCGACACCTTGTAATTTAACTTGAGTGCTTACTATTTGCTGTATAAACACAATTATTTTCATTTTACTCAGAATGATTTAATATAATTGTTAAATAAACATTACGACATTTCAAAATTTAGTGTGAGAAACAGAAATATTAAGAAGTCAAATCTTAAATGTTAGAATAATATCTAATCAGTTGAATTGATATGAAAATTGATAGAAAGAGTGTAATTCAAACCCAAATTGAACTCAGTAATTTGATTGGAGTCCCTGGACATGAAGATGAGGTAGCTGAATATCTACTTGTTAAATTAGAGCATCTTAACGTAGATAAAGCTTGGATTGATCCTTTGGGAAACGTTCTTGCAATAAAAGAAGGCACTGATCCAAACGGGTTGAGGATTTTACTTGATGCTCATATTGATGAAGTAGGTTTTATGATTAGTCATATTGATGATAAAGGTTTTATCACGATTGAAACATTGGGTGGAATAGACAAAAGATTGATGCTTGGAGCATTAGTACAATTTCAGTCAGAAACTGAAGGAAGAATTTTAGGTTTAGTTGGTGCATCACCACCTCATATTACCAAGCCAGAAGAAAGAGAAAAAACTCCGGACACTAATCAAATGTTTGTGGATATAGGGTGCAAATCCTATGATGAAGTTCGTGAAAAGGGTCTTGATATCGGTTCTGTTGGTACTTTCTATACAGAGTGCACACAACTAAATGATGATACTCTACTGGGTAAAGCTTTTGATGATAGAACTGCATGTAATGTCATTCTTCATACTCTTGAACATCTAAAAGACAAACCCATAAAAAACACAATTTTGATTAATTTTGCTGTTCAAGAGGAAGTTGGTGGAAGAGGTGCTAAAGTTGGCGCTTACTCATTAGATCCTAGTATTGCCTTAGCTCTCGAAAATACTATTGCTAGCGATGTTCCTGGTGTTCCCCCCCAGAAGATTGTAACAAAATTAGGTGCTGGCCCAGCAATTACTGCAGCTGATAGGTCATTAATAGTACCTAAAAAAATACTTGATAGAATCAAAAAGGCAGCGGAAGAACTCAATCTTAGTTGGCAATATAAGAAACCAACATATGGAGGAACAGATGCTGGAGCGATTTCGACAAATAAATCAGGTGTGCCATCAGGTGTTATATCTGTTCCATGCCGTTACATCCATTCAAACGCAGGAATATTACTAGTTGATGATATTTTAAAAACTATTGAATTAGTTGCTAAATTCTGTCAAATATAGAACGAAAATAGTTATGATACAATTTCTTCTTTATATATATCTTCAAATTCATTTTGTAGAAGATCCATTACAATAGCATCATGATACTTACCTTGAAGGAACATAACTTCTCTCCTTTTACCAACTTCCTTCCATCCAAGTTTTTTATAAACATGGATAGCTCTTTGATTGTAATCAAAGGTCCAGAGTTCTATCCTATGCAAGTTCAATACTCGAAAACCAAATTTCATCAGACAAATCATAGCATCTGTTCCATACCCCTTGTTAAAATTTTCAGGATTATGAATTCCTATCCCCAACGTTGCTGATCTAGAAATTGTTGATATGTCTTCTATGCCACAAGTACCAAGCAATTCTCCATTTTCTTTATGTTCAATAACAAAAATGTACGCAGTTCCAGCTTTTGCTCTTTCAATCGCACTGTTAATCCAATCTTCCTCCATTTTGTATGAGATAGGGATAATATTTCCTAGTCCGACTCTCGTTTCATAATTATTGAAATATCTCATGATATTGTCTAAATCTGAAACTTCAAGAGCTCTTAGTTTCACTTTGTCTCCTATAAATGGTGATTGAATATTATAGATATCAGACATTAATCAATGTTGTTCCAAGTATTTTAATAAAGTTTAGTTGTGTTAGAAGATTGTTCAAATAACAATCTACTAATTCAACATAAAATACACTTTATATATCTGAATTTACGAGATAGAATAAGTAGAAAAGGGGAAAAGGTATTCACATGAGCTACATCAATAATCTGATGCAAAAAACCTTCAAAAGAAGAATAGGAAAAAATGTAGGCACTTTAGTTGCTATCGCTTTGGGTGTCTCTTTGATGGTGGGAGTGCAAATTACCATTACTAGTTTCTCGACAACAGCTATAGACTTTTTTGTAGAAGCAATAGGCGAAAATGATATCCTAATTAGTGGGCTTGGTTTTCCTATAACAGATTATGAATCAATAATCGAGACAATCGATGATTCATCAATTGATTATGCAGCTCTGAATGTCCGAGTCACGCAGGATGTGGCCGCCTATAATCTCGAATCAGGTATCTTGGAAAAAGGGATAAGTTTCACTGGTATCGAACTTAATGAAGACCCTATCTTTGGGAAATTTTACGATGAAAATAGTACGGAGATAAATAGACTTGACTTGATGAACTACTTTCAGAATAAGTCGCATGTCCTAGTTGGTTATAGTCTTAAAGATGAACTCAATGTTACTGTTGGATCAGATATTAAAATTCGTATAGGCGAATTTGATGGTTTCAAATTTAATTACATTACTCACGATCTCAAAGTAGCTGGTTTTGTGGGTGATGAGGGGAAAGGTAAGGAACTTGGTGGTTGGGCAATCTGGACAAGTATTGAGAATATACGGTCTATAATCGGATATGCACCAAATGTCTGTACAGAAATGAATATAGCTTTGAGTGAAAATCATAAGGAAAATCCTGTTACCAGTGAGTATGCTTTAGAGGTAGAGGAACAGCTAAAAGTATTACTTGATGCTGAAAATACAGGTTTACTGATTATAGCTTTTCGTGCATTACTTCTAGATACAGCAGAAGAGGTTCTCTCTGATGTTTTGGTCGCATTCAATCTATTTGGTGCTCTAATCATTTTCTCTGGTATTCTTCTTTTAGTAAACATTCAATTAATCCAAGTCGAAGATCGAATTCAACAACTTGGGATTCTGAGAGCAATAGGGTCAAGGAGAAGGGAGATCGTAAGATTGTTTCTAGTAGAATCTACAATTTTGGGGATACTTGGATCACTTCTGGGGGTAGGAGGTGGATATGGAATGTCTGTCTTCCTAGTAGATCGAATAGGAAAAACATTCTTCGATAGATCTATCGGGTTACAACCCACTGTAACTGGAGGTGCTGTGATATACTCCATAGTTCTTGGACTAATACTTTCAGTTGGAGCAGGAATATTACCTGCAATTAGAGCAGCAAGAGTTGATGTAATAGAAGTGATAAGAGGAATAAAAAAAGTATCTAGAAAAAGATCAGGGTCATATTCCTTGGGATTTGGGATAGGATTTATAATATCTGGAATAGCTATTTTCGCCGCTCAGATGGTTGTTTATGATTCGCTGTTCAGTATAGCAGGTTGGGATACAGCTGTTGAGCAGTGGATGTTTATGGGTGCAGCTATAGCTCTTTTAATAGGAATAAGCATTATACTTGGTTATTTGTTATCAAAGAAAATTATGGCTAATGGAATAGGTCTCACTTTTATTGGTGTGACAGTAATGATGCTAATGTTTTCTCTTCCGCAACTCAAAAGTGCAGCAGAAAACAGCAAAATACTAGGAACACTGGCAGTGGTTCTGGCATTAGGATCAATAGTTTCAGTAGGTGTAAATCTAAAAACCGTTACAAATTTCATTAGAGGAATAATGTACAAAACAAAACTGAAGAAAGGTGTTTCCTTAATCTCAAGCAAATATATGACTTCCAAATCAATGAGAAGTACTCTTACTTTTGGAATCTTTACATTAGTTTTAACCATGAATATTTTTGCAGCAATTTATCAGTCAACTTATTCATATAATACCTTGGAATCAGTTGAGTTTCTAAGTGGAGGGGCACCAATCTTTCTTGAGTTAGATACACCAATCTCAAATGAAACGTTAGTAAATGTTGAACAAGACTTGTATGCTGTGGATGGTGCAATTACTAATGTAAAGGGAATTAATTCAACTATTGCATTCATAGAATCGGATCCAGAAGTAAGTGAGCTCCATATACCGTCAGATATCTTCCCTACGTATGTACATATGATCTATAATAATACATTCAAGGATGGAGATGAATATGTATTTGACTTTATGTTTGATCTCTCATTACCGTTCTTCTTTAAGGATTATAAACCAGCAGCACCAGAAGATTATCAAAGGGAATACAGTCATAGCATTTGGGATTTCTTCTACAATAGAACTAAATTCAGCAGTGACGGAACTTCAATAGATAATGTGAATGGCTTACCTACAGTAATTTCTACAAGTCCAATTGTAGCTGCAGGTGACAGATTTAATCTCACAGGCTTATTTACGAATCCAACTGAAGTAATAGTTATTGCATCTGTAAGACAGTACCCATTCAGCCAATCTCGAGGATTACCTGCACTACTAATTACGCCTGATTTTACAAGTAAAATGATATATAATTTTGCATTGTTTCCTAAGCATACAAGATATTTGATAAGCACTTCAGAAGATTTCAGGGAAGGAAGAAATACAGAGATTGCGACTAAAATAGAAGAATTTTTTAATAGCAATACTTCAGTTCTTGTTCAAAGTGAGGATTTCGTCGCAGCTTCTTCATATAACGTCTGGGATGTTATGATTGAATTAGTTGATTTTCAAGTAAAAACGTTTGATTTTCTGCAATACTTTGTAAGTTTTGGATTGGTTGTAGGTGCTCTTGGAATGATTATAATTGCTGTAAGAAATGTTTCAGAAAGACGAAGAGAAATAGGTATGATGAGAGCGATTGGATATAGGAAACAGCAGATTATATGGACAATTATGTTGGAATTAATTATATTAGCTTTTCTGGGACTAATAATGGGCTTTCTGAATAGTGTCATATTAGGCTTGTCATTTACGGTTGTATATGATTGGTTGTTGATCATACCTGCAACAAGGGTGTTGCTATATACAGGTATAATGATAGGCATAGCGATGGTTGCATCTATTTTACCAGGAATTAGATCGAGTCAAATAACTCCTGCTGAAGCAATAAGATATGTGGGGTGATAAAATGGGCGAAAAAATAATACTGCGAACTGAAAATCTACACAAAACTTATGCTGAAGGTACTCTTATGGAAGTCCATGCTTTACGTGGGATAAACATCAAGATCAAACGTGGTGAAATGGTCGCAATTATGGGTCCAAGTGGTTGCGGAAAAACAACTCTCCTAAACCTTCTAGGAGGCATTGATCAACCTACACAAGGCAAAATTTTCATAAATGATCAAGATGTTAGTGAATTAACAGATACTGAAATAACAGAGTTTAGATTACATAATATTGGGTATATTTTCCAGTTATTCAATCTGTTTGAATTCTTATCGGCATTAGACAATACAGTTTTACCTCTCCTTTTAACAGATACTACTAGATTGGAAGCTGAAGAAGAAGCGAAAATGCTTTTGAGACAGATGGGATTAGGTGATAAAATTCATCACCTTCCAAACGAATTATCTGGAGGAGAACAACAGAGAGTAGCAGTTTCCAGAGCACTCTTAATGAATCCTGCTATCATTCTAGGGGACGAACCTACTGGAGATTTAGACCAAGAAACTTCCACCGACATTATGAATTTGTTCGTATCTATTAATGAAAATTACAAACAAACCTTCTTAATAGTCACTCATTCTGAACATATAGCTCAATTCTGCCATAGGACCATTAGGATAATCGACGGTGAAATTGTTGAATACGGAAAGGAGGGTAAATAATGACAGATCATATAATGCAAACTGAAATTGAGCAGATTCTGACTGTTGATTTAACTCTTGGAATTCTAATTAACAAACCAAACAGAGACTCAGTGGAATCATTAATTAATAAACTTAGAAAATATATCTTGCGTAAATTATATGCAACTAAATTTGAATTTCTAGAAGTGAATACTTTTCTTTTCTTCAGCTGCAGTTTTCCTTTAGCAAAGGTAGAACATCAAGAACAAAGAAAGAATGTTGTGAATCAAGTTGAAGAAATCATTCAGAATTATTGCCATTATGAATGTTCTCAATATTCCAAGAACATTAAGAAGAATGTCGAAATTAAAGATATAACAAAAATGATTGTACAATTAGTGAAAAGCTCAGAAACTTCTGATAGAAACGAGTTAATTCAAGAAATAGAAGGAAAAGCTGAGGCAATAGATGGACGAGTTGTACAACACGTTAGTGATGTCTTACTAAATAGTTTCATCGCTGTTTGGGACTTCCCTGAAGGATATGAAGATATTATTATGTTTCCTGATTTGATTCTTAAACGAGAAATTAGTGATAAGGAAGGTAATATCCCCCTAAAACTAATTACAGAGAACCTCCTTATATTGCAATTTGGAAAAGCTTATACTAATAGTCTTAATCCTATCTTAACATCGACTGAAAAAGCTATAGGATTGATAGATGGAATTATTCAAGATTCAAAGAAAATTCAAGATATTGAAAATCGTATGAGCAACAAACTATGGAGATCTCTTCGAGTAATATTTGGGTTACTTTCATCCACTCAGCAAGTAATATCCATTTTATTGAAACAACTTAGAAGAATATCTGAAGTAAAAAAGGAATTAATTGAATCAGTTAAACAATTTAATTATCCTCCTCTTATGGATTATATAATGCTAGTAGATATAACAACGAATTGTGCTGACTATGTATCCCGATTAAACACTCTAAATGACATTATCAAGAAGAATTACAAGTTATTACTAAATACACTTAATAAATTCAAAGATGTAAAAAATGAAGAATTTAGTGATGTTAGAGAACTATCTTTAGTTTTCATTCAGACATTGGCTGAAATTCAATTAATGAAATTTTACTCAGACAAATTCAGAGATCTTGCTTACTTTCAATCAATTCCAACTGAGGTAGCATTAGAAAACATAGAATCTATTGATGTTGACTCAGATACGATTCTGAAGGGTGTAGCATTGTTCAAAACATACCAATTACTAAATTCAACAATTTATGCACTTCGTGGAGTAGACATAGATATTAAAAAGGGTGAAATGGCAGCTATAGTTGGTTCTTCTGGAAGTGGAAAAACTACCTTATTAAACTTACTTTCAGGTTTAGATACACCTAACAGAGGAGCTGTTTTCCTTTTAGGAAGAAACATAGATACAATGTCAGATTCAGATGTTTCAATGTTCCGCAGAAGAAATATGGGTTTTATTTTCCAATATTATAACTTAATCCCCCAGTTAACAGTTCTTGAAAATGTCATGCTTCCAGCTCTAATGATTAATAGACCAAAGAAGGAAGCAAAAGAAAGAGCAATAGAATTGATAACGGATGTAGGTTTGGAGAGGTTTCAAAATCAATTTCCCATAAAATTATCTGGGGGTCAAATGCAGAGGGTTACTATTGCTAGAGCAATGATTAACGACCCTGCAGTTCTCTTCGCTGATGAACCCACAGGAGACCTTGATTCTCAGACAGGTAAGATTGTGATAGACCTTATTAGAAAATTCTCAAAGGAGAAAAATACCGCAGTTATCCTAGTTACTCACGATCTTGAGATGGCAAGAACATGTGATAGGATAATTCAGATAGGAGATGGGAGAGTTATTTCAGATTAGAGATTTTTCCTCTCGATTCTTTTTATCTTCCTAACCCATCTCTCGAATTTCTCTGGGGTTTCAGGGTATTTATTAGATATTTTCTTAATCTTCTCGGCTAACATTAGTCCTCTTGCAACCTTAATCAGAAGTTTCGGTTTTCTCATCCCCTTCCATATCTTCTGAAATATTGGTAGTTTTACTGAAGTAGATCCCATTATAGCATCAACATCACTTTGAGATATAATTTCCTTTTCAAATAAGTAGGAAAAATCGCTGAACGGTACTGCATTTAGTAATTTGTGGACTGCTATCCCCAACGCTCCTTCGTACCCATAAGTTTTCCATATCTTAACATTGTAATCCCAGAGTTCTTCTTCACAGTAATTCTCTCTTCTAATAGCTAATTCTATTTTTTCGGCAGCATAAAACCCACTTAATAGTGCAGGACCATGACCTTCTCCACTTATAGGATTAACAAGCGCAGCAGCATCCCCGCATGTTATGAAGCCATCAGTTACCATTGAGTAAAGTGGTAGTCTTCCTGGTAAAGTGTCACCTGCTCCATCAACGACTTTGACACCTGGAAAGAATTTGTTCCTTAGTGTCTCAAGAACTTTCTTAGTGCTGTATTCTTTGTTAGAATCATTTATTAACCAACCACAACCGATATTTAGTAATTTTTCACCTTTAGAGAAAATCCAGAAATATCCAGGAGGAGGAAGTTCATCATGAGTCTCAATTCTCATCTGTTTTTGATATTCATGAGGTTCAGACGTCTCGATAATCTCTCTGTAAGATACAATTGTTTCCTTCTTTTGCAGTTTCTTTGGAAATTTATCACTAACCTCTTCCGGAATGTTTCTTCTTACAATTCCTGTGGCACCTGAACAATCAGCAACAATTTTAGCATAAATCTTGATTTTATCACCAGTATCTGTTCTGACGTTACAACCTACAACCTTGTTATTCTTGAGTATTGTTCCTATCACTTTGTGTTTAGGTTTAAATTCAACACTTGAATAATCAACCAAACTCTCTAGTAGTCGTTGTCCATATTTCAATCTATGAATGGTTTGTGAAACAAATGGAATCCATAATTCAAAATCTAGTACTGGTTTGAAATGTGCAGACTCTAAGTCCTCTCCTATCTCCTCTCCTTTTGGTTGTTGAATCCCTGATAATTCAAATAATTTTCTTGTACTATTAGGACTCAAGGCGTCTCCACAGGGTTTATAGCCAACATCTGAACGTTTTTTCTGATCTAGAAGAATACATGGAATATTCCTTTTTCCAAGATTTATGGCTAGACTGACTCCTGCTGGACCTGCACCAACAATGAGAACATCTGTTTTCAAATCAAGATTTAACATTATATTTCTTGAAAGAACAAACAGAATAATAAGTTTTTCACTTTGATTGAAATACTCTATCTTTAAATATTAACACATTCCGAAATGTTAACAATGACAATCTCAAAGACAGATTTTTATCTGGAGATGATTAGCAAATCCCATGAAGCCTTTCGTGAATTTCTTTCTCATTTATCAGAAGATATTCTAGACTGGAGAGTTCACGAGTATACTTCAACTGTCCGAGAATTAATTGAACATGTTATTCAAGATCAGATGTGGATAGTTAACTACATAGTTGATAATAAAGAAAAACGTTACAAGCTTCCAAAAGAAATCTCAAATATGTTGATAGAAGATATAGTTGAAGTTTATGACGAATCAATTACAGCAATTGAAAAAAAACTCGTGAAAATTAATAACTTGAATTTAAATGTTGAAAGAAGCTACAAAGGTCAATCATTGACTGTAGAAGATTGGCTATTCGAGTATATTCATCATTTGAACAAACATTGCGGAGAAATTAATATCGCTCATACAACTTGGAAAAGAAACGAAAGAGCTCTTAACTCTTAGTTGGTGTAAGCTTTCCTTCTAAAATTTCTTCTGGAGTAAAAGGTTCGATATGTATAATTATGTCCTTGAAACTACCTTCTTTCTCTAAATCATTTTTCACTTTCTCTGAAATTTCATGGCCTTCAGAAATTCGCAGATCAGGATTGACTAATATGTGGAAGTCACCAGTATAAACCCCTGAAATTGATCTTAATCTTACTATGTGAACTTCTTTAACCTCAGGGTGTGAGAGAGCAATCTTTTGGAGTTTTTCTAGAACCTCTTCCGGTGCTCCTTTGTCCAGTAAATCTGGAATTGATACTTTTGCGATATCGAACCCAGTAAATATAATTAACCCTACTATGATAAATGCACATACTGGATCTAACCACCATACTCTATAGTATGAACCAATGAAAGCTATAATTACGAAGATTGAGGCAAAAGCATCTGTTCTGTAATTTTTAGCATTTGCAATAATAACTACTGAATTAATCTTTTTCCCTATCCTTGTCAAAATAATAGACATTACAATCTTACCAACAAATGAGATAGAAGCTGCAATAAGAATAAGAAAACTGAAGTTTAACTCTGTTTGGTTTATTAATCTGTCAATAGATTCGCTTGCAATAACGTATGAAGAGATAAATAATGTTAGTGCAATCGCTAAACTGAAAACTAACTGGAATTTATAATGTCCAAAAGGGTGTGAAGAATCAGCAGGTTTTCTACTTATTCTTTCACCTATACCAGCAAAAGTAGCTGTGATTAGGTCTAGAATAGAATCAAAACCATCTGCAATTAAGCTTATCGAACCTGTCAGAAAACCTATAATTAGTTTCAAGATTACAAGTAGACCATTTACTCCTACTGAGATTATTGTAGCAATATTAGCCAAACCGAATTTCGCCATTAGAGAGGAAAATGAATTAATACCAATAAAGTTTATGATATGAGTTTTAAGGTGCTCTTGTTTTGTTAAAGATAGGCTGTTTTTACGTTGCATCCAATATTATATCATCTTTTATGCATATGTGTCCTTGATAACTAATGGGAAATTCCAAAAAATATTTTATGAAGATGAGATTGTTCATCGGTAGGTTCGTAAATAGATTTTGGTCTTTCCCTAGACTCGCTGGGCATTTGTTAGGTTATTGGATTGCTCGAAGTGGGGGGTTATTTTTCTTCTATCTACTTTATAAATGGCAGAAAGAGATTAGGATAAAGAATTTACTAAGAAAGCACAATTTGAATAACTACTCTAGGATTAAATTGAATAATATACAGCACATAAAGAAAGATAGATATGATGGTATTTTTCTCTCGAGGTATGAATTTCAAAAGAAGGTAAAATTGAATAAAAATGGCATTTTCATAATCCCTCGAAGTGGAGAAAGAGCTGAGATTGCCCTTCTTAGATATCTAGCTGTTGTAAGAGATATTGGTTGTGATGTTTTTGTCTACAATAAACCCTCTAGAGGAAAAAATGGAAAAATCAACAGATTTGCTGAACTAAAAAGAATAGTTGAGTGTTTCACTTTTTTTCAGCTAAAAATTGGTTTTCTAAATGAAGAAAGAATTTTCATATTAACAGAATCACAAAATAAAAAATTAGCATTGACACTCTCAAAACAAGTTGAAACAAAAGGTATAGTCCTTGATTTTACAAGAAACCGTAGACCTCTAAAACGATGGCAAGGATTAATTGGAAAAGTTAGATTCTTGTCATTAGTAAATATAGTTGCATCTATTTTTGAGAAAACTGAAACATTGTCAGATTCAACTAATCAAATAGTCGAAATTCTTGCTCCATTGGTATTAATCTCTAGAAAAGATAAAAAAGAAAGAATAGCTGGATATTTCGAGTACAAGTTCGGAAATCTGAAGGATGAATTGATGAAATTAGCATTGAAAGTTAAAGAGGTGGAATTTAATCAGGAATTTAGAGAAACAATTTTATCTGTGGTTTACGAAAGAAGATCAAAGAATTCATTGAAAATCTACAATTGAATTTTTAAAAAGAAGGATGAAAAGAAGGAATAAATTACTTCCCGCCACTTACTCGAAGCGGTGAGAGTAACATCCAGGGAGATTTATGACCATGTCTATCTTGCTGTTCCTTACTAACATCATCTATTTTCTCAAATACTTCAAAAACTGTTGTTCCAATCATTGCATTCTTGACTGGATATTGTACCTCTCCATCCTTAACATAGAACCCTTGATTAATCTGTGCCGAGATTTGAGGATTTCCAGACATATCACTAATTGATGATCCAATGAGAAGAATACCTTCTTTGAGATCCTCCAATAAGGCATCTTTTCCAGTACTACCTGCTTTAATATCTAAGGAATACGGTGATGGTCTAGGTCTTGAAGTAAATGATCCTCGAGAAGCATGACCTGTATTATCTAAACCAACTATTGGTGCTGTATAAGAGTCTGTAATGTATGTATTGAGAATCCCATCTTCTATAAGTGACAACTTCTGCGGGATAACTCCTTCATCATCAAAAA
>JAGXNV010000053.1 GCA_019894795.1 Candidatus Heimdallarchaeota archaeon
GTTAAAACCCAGTTCGAAATATCTATATATATCAAACCAATAATCAAGATATGAGTGTGTTTCTACTGTTATACTGTCAAACTTTTCAGTTTGATTAAACTCAACTCGATCATAATTGAAACCTAAGAAACTTTGATCTACTGTTTCATAGAAATCATCTACAGTTATGTTTATGGTTTTTCCAACTATGTCCGCACCAAGATAATTAACATACATTGTTCCATTGAGACTAAGAGACAATTGAACTTGATCATACTTATATTCAAAACTATCTCCAATATTGACACCAACGTTAGACAAAAGCGAAGCTTCTGTATTGCTTGATATTATAGTAGCAATGAGCAATACACTCACTATCCCCTGAATCAATTTATTATTCTTCATCTGATATCCCTTTAAGAAATTAGTTACCAAGATATATTATGCTACCCGTTTATTTATCTTTTTTCTAGCAGTAAAATTTTCAGAGAATCTAAAAGGTGCTCAAAAATAAATACCCTGATATGATTTGGGATGTAAAGAATGCAAAGAGCTTATTACAAATAGTTGAATATGAAACTTAGATCATCTTCTTATTATTTTTACGTTCTTTTTATTCTTTTATAATTAAATTTGATGTATTAGGGCTTCTAAGATAGGTATTAATATATCTAGATGATATTTGTCTTACTGCTACTTTTTTTCTGTCATGGGGGAAAATTTCTTAAACTGTTAGTTTCTTTACTTTATGGTGAATATAAAATGGCATCAGCGTACATTTTAATAAATTGTGAGATAGGAGAAGAGAGCAGTGTTATGTCTCAACTTAAGGAAATGCCCAATGTAAGTGAGGTTCACATCGTTTACGGTGTTTACGACTTAATTGCAAAAATTGAAGCAGAAGACACTGATTCTTTAAAGAAAATCGTTACTGAGAATCTTAGAGTGTTGGAGAAAGTTCGTTCTACAATGACAATGATTTGCGTAGATCAATGAACACTCTTTTTTACTCTTTCTAAACCTTTTTTTCGTTTTATTAGTTTTTTATTTCATTTAGCCCTTACTTGGTCTTTTTGTCTTTTAAAAACGAATAGTAGTATTATGCACACTGACAATATACTTAGGAATCCCCCAAACAGATACCAAAGATTAGCGTTCGCGTCTTGATAGAATGTATATAACTCGATTTCGTATGAGTAAAGAAATTGACTCATTTGTGTAACTATTATCGAGAAATTTCTTGTTTCACAATGGTAAAACTTATCGATGCTACTATCATTACTGCAAAAATCGTTATATTCTTCCAGTTAAGTTTCTGACTACTTACCAATCAGATTACCCTCCTTCTATGAAAAACAACATAATCTTTCAGAAATTAAATCTATGCAATCCCGAAAACCTTTTAACAATTTCTGGTCAATTACTTTTGAGAACAATGTCTCTCCTTAAACCTATCTTATGATTTCATGCGAGGGGAACTCGCGTTATTGGACTAATGTCTATCGAAGATGTTATGTTTAGTAGCGACTAGTTTACATTGTTGTCACTGGTTTTCTTTGTTATTCTTTCTGAATACATGTTCTCCTTGTTTTCAACGTGTTTTCGCTGTTTCTTCTTCGATGTTTGAAAATAAATTAAGTTAATGAGAAAAGTACAATGAGGTGATAAAATGAGCAACCATACTAAATTAAGGTGGTATAGATTTAATATTGCTAGAAGGATAAGAAATCTTGAAGGAGATCAGCTGATTTCTGAATTAGAAGAAATAGTAGAAGATATTATCAATAAAAAATTAGATAAGATTGGTTTATTCAAGTTACAAATTCGTGAACTTGAATTAATGATATCAGAGGCTAAAGCCAGTCCGAAGACAAAGGGACGACAATATGATCCCTTTGAAATTCCTTATTCTGGAGATGGAAGAATCACTCTATTTGGTCTTTCCAATGTTGGAAAAAGCACTTTGATGAATGCTATTACAAACACTAATGTCAAAACTGGTGAATATCTTCACACAACTCGTATCGCGCATGCAGGTACACTGGAGTATGAAAATGTAAAAATTCAAATCATAGATATGCCTGGATTTCTTGATTTCAAAGAAGATTGGGCAACCAGCAAACAGATCTTACGTGTTGCTAGAACCAGTGATGCAATCCTAATGGTTATAGATCTATCTATGGATATCCAACGCCAATATAATTTCCTTATGAAACAACTAGAAGATGCTCGATTGATAGAAAATGGAGAAACAACTTTCAGATTCGGTATAATTGCGACAAAAGGAGATTTATCTAACACAAAAGAGAGATACCAGGAATTAGCTGAAATAACTGATTTACCTATCTGCCCAATTTCCATTAAGGAAGAAGGTTCACTGGAAAACCTAAAGAAAATGTTATTTGAACAGTTAGGGATAATCAGAGTTTATACAAAGAAACCAGGAGCAAAACCAAATCTAGATGATCCATTAGTTTTACCAGAAGGGGCAACAGTGGTAGATATTGCTAGAAAGATTCACACAAGCTTTGTTGATAGATTCCGATATGCACGTATAACAGGACCTTCAGCGGAATTTGAATCTCAACAAGTTGGTTTAGACCATCTGCTAGCCGATTCAGATATTGTTGAACTAATAGTTGTGAAACGCTGAGTATAATGATTGGAGTTTGAACTCGCTATCATTGCGGTTCACACTTCTTTTATTTTTTCCAAGATATATTAGTGGACATCTTGTTCTATTTCGAAAAATCATTCATTACTTAATGAAATGAACTCTCCAGCTTGGGCTTTTCTTACGATATATTCTTTTATAGTATATTCTATAATATATAGCGATGACTAGTATTACTTTACATGGAGCCGCTGGTGAAATCGGTGGGAACAAAATCCTTCTCGAAGATAAAGATACAAAAATCTTCTTAGATTTTGGATTAAGTTTCGGTAAGTGGGGAAATTATTTTACTCCCTATCTCCAACCTAGAAAATGGAGTTACATTAACGATTTTATCAAACTTGGATTATTACCTGATTTGGAAGGCCTTTATCGAGCAGATTATGAAAATCGCTACAGAACAAGTAAACCTGATCCAGAATATGATGGGATAATTTTGTCTCATCCCCATCTTGATCATGCTGGCCACATTTCATTTGTACGAGCTGATATACCTGTCCACTGTTCCATGGGCGGAAAAGCAATATTAGAAGTTCTTGAAGAAACTGGAACAGGATTTAATGAGTATACACAACTTAAAGAAGCTTTCAAACTTCGTCCCTATACAAAAGATCCTACTAAGATGACGCGAGATAACGACTCTGTAACAGAACGTAAAATGAATATATTTACTAACAAAACTAAGATAAATAATCTTACTGTACATTCTTTCCCAGTTGACCATTCTATATGTGGTGCTAATTCCTTTGTAATTGAGACTTCTGCTGGAAATATAGTATATACAGGTGACATCCGTTTTCATGGTAGAAGGTCTAATTACAGTCACTTTTTTGTTGAAAAAGCTACTGAATTCGAACCTGTTCTCATGATAAGTGAGGGTACTAGAGTGAGTGAAAGAAACTCTTTTGGGGAATTAGAATTAGAGAGAGACCTCAAATCACTGATGTCAGATGTTAAAGGATTGGTAATAGTAAACTTCCCTGTTAGAGATACAGATAGAATGAGATCCTTTATTGAAGCAGCTAAAACTGTTGGTCGAAAATTGGTAATTAACATGAAACAAGCTTACACACTATCTGTTCTTGAAAGAAATGGGGTTTCTGAAGTTCCTAGATCTGATGAAGTGGAGATTTACATCCCTAAGAAAGGTTGGGGTGTTCTTAATAATGACGACTATCCTCGAAATGTTCAACTCAGAGATTATCTAAAATGGGAGGAAGAAATGTTGAATAAATCTAACGCGGTCACAGCTGAAGAAATACGTGAAAATCCTCGAGATTATGTTTTTAGATGCGACTTTTTCGAACTAAAGTATTTGTTTGATGTTCAACCCCCTGAAGGTTCAATTTACATTAGATCTGTAACAGAACCAATTGATGAAGAGATGGAAATTGAAAAAGAGAAAGCAGATAATTGGCTTAATAAATTCAATCTCCTTCCTTATAAACAAATTCACTGTTCTGGCCATGCTTCTGGAGCTGAGATACAGGATATGATACAAAAAATTGCTCCCAAAAGAGTTATTCCCATACATACAGAGAAACCAGCAGAGTTTAGATCTTTTGATGCAGAAATTATTTTGAAAGGATTAGGGGAAAAATATCTATTGAGTTAACGAAGGCTAGTCAAAAACCTTCCACTATGAGTAAAGTATAAAAACAACTAATGAAATGGCAGTATGATTATCATGTCAGTTAAAGAATATGTTTCAGATGATTGGACAATAAAAATAGACCATGACAAGTGTGTAGGCTCTGGTGACTGTGTTGACGTGTGTCCTTCTGATGTTTTCGAACTTATAGATGGAAAATCTACTGCTCCAAATGTTGACGACTGCATAGAATGTTGTGCATGTATTGGGGCTTGTCCAGTAGCAGCAATCGAACACAACAGTTGCTAAATTATCCGCTACACGTTCAAACATTTCTCTTATTAATCCTTTTTTTCCTAGTTGTTAAAGAAGAAAAGTGAAAAAATGATCTACTATTAGATTTTTTCTTGTCGGATTTATTACCCAATCATTGTCTTTATTAGACAAATTTATCAGAATGATATAGAAAGAGAATGGAAACTGAAAATTCAGAAAGTCGAGAATTTCAAGATGGATTTGTAAATTTGCGTCGATATAATAATGAAACTGACCCCGAAAAACTCATCGTATATCTATATGATAAAATGAATACCAATGAAGGGCTCCAACAATTACGTGATTCCGACACCCGTTTTCTGAAACGAAAAAACCTTGAAGTTCGATTTGTAGCAGAATTTAAGGGAGAATTAATTGCATCCCTCGAGCTCAATAATGAATATTGGAATAAGGAAGGCTTTCATATGTATTCAGTAGTCACCGCCCCTCAATTTAGAGGAACAGGAATCAGCCAAATGTTGTTCCAATATGTGTGCCGGTGGGTCAAAGGTCAAGGAAAAAAACTCATTACGACTGACACGTATGGTGACAATATTCGTGCCCAAGCGTTTTTTCAAAAAATTGGTTTCACTCAATTTGGTATTATACCTAGCCTAATCGAGAATACTGAAGGAAACAAGGTAGATCAAATCTTTTATTACATTACCTTGTAGGTTGGCAAAACTAAGATCTTCTGACAAATGAAACAGAAATGAAAATAGAAAAGAATTTATTTTTTATCTTCTTTTGGTGGTACTGCTATTTTGTAAGCTCTCCAACCGCCTGAAAGTGTTAAAGCGGTTCCACCAGCAAGAAGTGGAAAGAGTAAGAATAACCAAAATATTAGAAGAGTACCTTCATATGCATTTGGAAATAAACTATAGTAAAACCAATTATAGATTCCTTCCCATGTTATCCATATAACTAGAAGTATTATAAGAACCAGAGCACCACTTACTCCTCTTATTATCTCTTTTATGAAATCTTTATTTGAAACTGTTCTTTGTTTAGTACTCATTTTATCTCAAAATGCAAAAACTGTGCATCTTTAAATGTTTTTTGCTCAAGTGGTAATTTATCTGGATTAGATAGAAAATGTTTAATTCAAACCATAGAAGATACACTCACCAATGTCTGATATTTATCCTGACTACAAAATTCAACAATTACTAGATTTGAATGAATATGGTTTTTATGCTTTTATGCCAGATTCTGATGTAGTAAAGAACGATTTGGGATATTTTATCAAGAATAAGTCAATTGAAACCTATAGCTATGTTTCTCCAACTGATCTTGGCGCTAAAAATTTCGATGATTTCTTGTCTTTCACTTATTCCTATTTTTCTGATGGGAAAGAGTATTTTATAGTGAAACATGCCTTAGATGAGTATTTCAAAGAAAATTCCAAAACACTCAGACAGAAACAACTAATTCCCTATCATTTAGACATCGGAATGATGCATTGGCAAAAAGACGCCAAAGATATGCTTAACCCACTATCACATGTCGAATATGAGTTACTTCCATCTAAAAAGGTTAAGAAGTGGGTAGATGTCTTCTTTGATGCTTTTGTTTACCCTAGAAGCCTGAGGCGTTATATAATTAGAATGGCTACAGCTCAGAGTGAAAATGGTATAGAGTTTTTTGTAGGTTATGTATCAAATAAAGATGTAAGTTGTTTCTGTTCTTTTAATGATGGAATATATAGAGGGATTTATGGTGTGGGAACTAGATTAAGATATAGAAGACGAGGATATGCTTCTATCCTAATGTCCAACTATATCCTTGAAACGCTCAAGTCAGATCCAAAAGCAAAATTCTGTTTACAAGTTCAGAAAAGGAGTGGAGCTGAAACTCTCTATTCAAAATTAGGTTTCATAGAAGCAGTTGTTCAGAAAAGATTTGATTGGGATCCTTCTGTGTTCAAATCATCTTCTTAATCAATCCCCTTCCACTCTTTGTTCGCGTCTTGCAAATCTTTTGGGCTATCTATACTCCTCCAGTAAAACTTAGGGTCAATCTTGTATGCTTTTAACTGTTTTTTCTCAGCTAATGACACAAAGATTGTTTCTTCCATCTGTCCTTTCTCAGGAAATCTTTCTAATAACTCTGATTTGAAAGTATCAACACCCGCATGTATCCAGTGATCCAACACTGGTTTTTCTCTAAATTGTAAAATAGTGTTATCATCCTCTGTATCGACAATTCCATAAGGACTTCTCATCTTTGTAGTAGCAATTGTTCCCATAGTGTCAGTCTTGAGGTGATTCTCATTCATCTCTTTTAAGTTGAAATTTGTTATAATGTCACCGTTGAGAATTATTGTGTTTTTACTTCCTACAAATTCATTTGCTTGTTTAACAGCTCCTCCTGAACCAAGTTTTTCTTTTTCTTTACTATAACTAATCTCAATTGTTCCATAATCAGTATGAAGGGTGTTACCGAATTGCTCTTCTATATATTCAGCTAGATGTCTGACAGCTAAGATGGCATGTTTTACTTCATATTTGCGCAACCATGATAACTCCCATTCTAATATTGTTTTACCTGCAATAGGGACCATTGTTTTTGGGTAACTATCTTGGGTGACAGTTCTTATTCTAGTTCCAAGGCCACCACAGAGAATTATTGCATCCATGATTCTGGTGGCAATAAGCAATAATGATAAACTTTTCTCTTGAAATTTCTCATCAAACTGACATAAAGTTAAAATAGTTTGGATTAATCTTTTAGACATTATGTCAGTTGAAGAAAAATCACCTCTAGAAGAGTTTGTAAATCTCTATGTCAAAATCAAAGACGATTTTGGGAGACTTCCTGAAATTTTAACAAAACTTTCCAATTTTTCTGATGATATAGTCAGAGAAAACAGAGAGCTTAAAGATAAATTGAAGGATGTTGATGGAAAATTTCAAACTTTGCAAAAAGAGTATGAATCAAAAGATTCCAAAATATCTGATGTAGAAAAAGAAGCTGCTATATACAAAAAGAAGCTCGAAAAAGTCGAAGAACAGATGTCTGGATTAAGAGACATGTATGAAGATATGGCTCAAGAAAGATCCAAGGACATGGAAATACAAGATCTTTTAGCAATTTATACTGTTCTTTTTGAAAAAGTGTTCGCAGCTGACCCTCACACCAAGATATTGTTACTGTTACAAGGGATAGACAAAGAGATTTGGACTAGAGATGAGTTAGTTAAAACTACAGGTTTTACACCTGCTGCTATCTTAAAGGCACTTCATGATTTAAGAAATAACGGTATAGTTGACCTTGATGAAGCTGCTTTAGAAGTGAAACTTGCTGTAACAGAATGAAAGATAGTTAATCAACTAAGGACATCAAATATTCCTTTATTTTTGTCTCTTCATATCTATCTTTATGCACTATTTTATCTAAGGGTATCTTTCTTGGAGGTTCCGGGTCTTCATTTGGATATCCAATTGGTATAATTGCCATAGGTAAAACATGCTCAGGCAACTCTAATAGTTTGGATACTCTTTCATCATTAAATGCACCTATCCAGCACGAACCAAGCCCAAGTGCTTTGCACATAAGGAGCATATTTTGTACTGCAGCTCCTGAATCATGGTAAATGTACATTTTTTCTCCTCGGTCCCCATATCTTGAAGTTGTTCTTTCTAAGTTGACAATAACGACTATTACAGCAGCAGCTTCTTCTACAAATTCTTGTGCAGATATTTTCTGCTTAATTGATGGATCCTTTATTAAAATAAACTCGACAGGTTGTCTGTTACCTGCTGAAGGAGCTTGCCATCCCGCCTCTAGTATCTTCATTAGTGCGCTTTCTGGTATTTCTCTATCAGTAAATGAACGTATACTTCTTCTGTTTAGTATTATTTCAAAAATGGTATCAACGGAATTACTACTCATGTTATTCACAATAGAATCGACTTCAATTCATATTTATTATTTTCGGAGCTGTATATTATTTGAGAAGTAGAGAATTTCAATGCTTGAACAGTGTTTTAAACAATTTGATCATTTTTTCATTTCTTCTTTCTCTTTTTCTTCTTCCTTTTCTCGTTGATTCATCGCGCTTTTTACGTACACTAAATCTGCTAGAAATGCTTTGAGTGGAATAATAAATAACCCTAGAAAGTAAATGAGAGCAGCAATTACTGTAAATATTGTTATTCCAATTGTCGGGTTTACATCAGCAACACTATCTAAAATCAGTAAAGGCGAAAAAGCTAATCCCAAGATTGAGAAGATTAATGTTCCGAATCCATAATTTAACATTATTGTGCTCATCTTCACCGGTCTCTTAATCTGAAATATCTTGTATAACCATTTTGAACTAACATAATAAATACCAAAGAAAGGTGCTGATAATATAAGTGCTCCTCCAAGTATGCCTGTGATGATGGGAGGAATAAGGAATTCAAAAAATGCTAGTCCAATGCTGGCAATAACTACTCCAATTGCTATGAAAGCCAAAGCATAACCAAATGATTCAACAGCCGGGCTAACTATGTTTGATAAAGGTATTGGACCGCTGAAAAAACCAAAAGGTCGAACTCGATCGTAATCATATTTTGCTACAGGTGGTTCATAACTTGGTCCATCTGGAATGACTTGTCTAGTTTGGGTTACTGGTGGGGCATACATACTACTTTGATCAATGGGAGGCCAAATTACTAATTGCGGTGGTTTTCCTCCTGTTATGCCTTGAGCAATAGGGTCTTGTATTGGAGCTGGCTGACCTTGTGGTGATCTTTTCACATTTATAGGTGCTTCAACTTTAACCTCTTTGATATTTTCTCCACATGAACCACAGAACATATCTTCAACTTTATTGTGGTCTTCACACATGGGACATATTTTAAGTGGTATACCACAGAATTTGCAAAATTTAGATTTTGCTTTAATATCTTTGAAACAAGATGGACACTTAGAAGTTGCACTCATTCTATTCAATTAAGTATGGATTGAGAAAAATAAAAGGGTTGCGAATCCTTGTTTTTTCTTCAACTAGATAAACTTATGAAAGATTTGCGAATTTTTTCTTCAGAAACAATGTTTTCTTTTCTGCTATCTCTTCCTTTTTCAAGTATATCCCAGAACCGATCCACATAATCAGGATGAATCCCTGTAAGAACACCTCTTATTGTTAGAAATGGTTCTTCTATTGAGTTCAGAGCAATTCTTATGTCTCCTCTTTCAAATCTTTTGACTATTTTTCTAGTTTCAAAAGTTGATTGGTAAGTTGTGGGTGTACTAATTGCTAGATACCCTTTCTTTGCTCTTGTTACATCAGCTGTAAGACTTGAGTTCTTATCTAATTCATTGAAGAAGAGATCAGAAAATCTAATATTCTGTGCTTGTTCTAATGTTTCAAATTCCTTGTCTAAATAAACAATAACACCAAGCCCATATGCTTCTTTTGTGAAAGACAGGAAGAAATCATTCAATCCTGCATTGTATTCTTCATGTTCACTTTCTTGTAAAGCTGCGAGGATGGTTGTTGTCATTGTCTCTGCTAACATCTCGTTACTTTGCTCTAATGCTGTTTTAGCTTCTTCATTTTCAAAAAATGATAACAGTTTTTCATTGTCGAAAAGCAAAATTGGACTTTGAGGTCCTTTAAAATCAAATCCTAGAAAATGGAGCGCCTTTGCTGCGTTATACTGCACCAGAGATGGTTCGTCTTTTTCTGGAACAATAAATATCACAGTTGGTGGATCACCAGTAATCTCTGTAATGATTTTGCTAGCTATCATCGATCCAGCACTTCCTGTTCCTCCTCCACTCCCAACAATAAGATGTAGAGCTAAATCATCTTCATCTCTGCGGTCATTCTTCTTGTAGAATACTACCTTCTCTAACTTATCTTTAAACTCCATTTCTTTCATTGTTAAATCTTTATACACCGAATCTAAATTGCTGTCAGATGAAGTTATGTTTTTATTAAACCACCATTGATCTTCGTAATTTTTCATCTTTGGTTGAAAATTATCTGATTGGTTTATAGCCAAGGATTTTACTGTTATTCGGCTTTCTCTAAGGTGATGAATGATACTATCGCCTATTCTACATCCTGCATTTCCTATGCCTACCACTGCAATGGATATTTTTTTCTTGAATAATTTTCTCTTTAACCACGACATTATAAACCATCTCCTGCAACCGTGGTAAAGATTCTTCTCATATTGAGTACCCAGACTATAATTGCCATTGAACTTTTTAGTAGTTTACCAGTTGATATAGGCACTGTTCTCATGCTGGAAATATATTGCCTTAATTGGAACATTGTTACATTCTCTTGTTTTGCGTCATCAGCATATTTTAACTCAAATTCTACGACATTAGCAAAGATGTAATTGTCTAGTTCAATTAAAGCTTTCATCTTAAATTTCACCATTTTAATTCTAAAGCTGTTTAAAGGCATAAACACAATTAAAAACATAATTGCAGCGATGAGAACAGATATGATGACCACCATTACAGTCCATGGACTATCTGCATCTATGAAATTCAAGATTGGAAAGCCTAGTTGTGGCATCTCACTTGCTATACCATAAATCAAGATATTTATCGTACCCATTGCCATCGCTATAGTTGTAATTAGCGCTGAGAGTAGTCCTGCAACGGGAATATTTTCCAGTTGTCTTATTGATCTTCCAGGTGTGTCACCTAAAGCCCAGATGATATCATAATTTTCTCTATTTAGAAGAGTTCCGTATTCATCTAAATAGGTTGTTAATCTTAGTTTGAGGGTTTTCAGAATTTTTGAATAAATACTAGTGTTTAGTATGAGATAATAGGTGGCAAGATAAAAAATATAGAAGAACAAAGGGCTAATCATACAGGATATTATCCCAAAGGTGTTTGCTACAGAAAAAGCTGTTGAATCAGTTACAGTTGGTATCGTCTTCAATAACATTGGAAGATTTATACCTATTCCTGAAAGAAGTGAGAGAAGGATAATAAGAGGATTCTTTGGTAAATATCTATCATAATACTTAGCATAATATTCTCGAACAGGTTTTTCAATCCATTCAACTCTTTTTTCCAGAGTTAAACCTAGATAACCATCATGAGTGTATTTCAGATAGAATAAGGAAAATAGTACTGCTACTATTATTGGTATTATTACTGAAAAAGATAAGTCCATCATTATGGTTGTCAGATTACTTTGATTTGCAATGTTTTGGAATGGGACTATAACCATCACTATAGTTGGAATAAATAATAAAACCACATAAAACCACAATTTAATGTAATTCCACCATTTCAATGCTAAAATAGAATTTAGCTTCACCTTGAATAAAGCTATAGGAACCAAGTAGAAATAAAAGAAAGGACTCTCTAATGCTTTCAAATAGAGGGGGTTTTCTATCATTGCAGCTGTTCTTGGATATTTCTTATAATGTTCAATAATTAAATCTTCAAATTCAAAAGAAGGCATTTCTATTGCATCCGGTTTAATCACTTTAGCCTTAACTGAAACTGATTTAGAAGTACTAGATTCCATGACATTTTCTTATACTATTGCTTGCTTTTAACGATTTCGCATTATTACAAAACAAATTTATGTGAAAACATCTTAATACTCTTGATTCTATTGAAATTGTCAAAAATCGTTTGTACCATAGGTCCATCTTCAAGTGATGAGGAAACACTTAGAAAGATGATAGAGGCTGGAATGGATATAGCAAGATTAAACTTTTCTCATGGAACACATCAATCACATGAGGAGGTTTTTAAAAGAATTAGAAAAATTAATCCTCGAATTGCTATAGCTATTGATATTAGCGGACCAAAAATTCGTCTTGGAACGTTACAAGACAGATATACACTAAAAAAAGAAGCTAAGGTTACATTGACAACCGACGACATTATTGGAACAAAAGAATTGCTCCCAGTCAACTATCCTTCCTTAGCCAAAGAAGTGAAAGAAGGATCTTTTATTTATATTAATGATGGATTTGTCAAACTTAAGGTCTTGCAGAAGGAAAATGGAAATCTAGTGTGTCAAGCGATAGATGGGGGAAACATCTCGTCTAGAAAGGGAGTGAATATACCTGATGCTAATCTATCTATGAGGGTTCCAACAGAAAAAGATCTTATAGATATTAAAAAAGCATGTGAGTTGGGGGTTGATTATTTATTTATTTCCTATGTACGTGATTCTGAAGATATTTTGAAGGTCAAGGAAATAATAAACAGCTGTTCATATAATGAAATAGGGTTAGTTTCAAAAATTGAACATAGAGATGCCATAAAAAATATACAGGAAATTACCCGAGTGAGCGATGGTTTAATGGTAGCTAGAGGTGATTTGGGAATTGAAGTAGGAGCAGCTAAAGTTCCTGTTCTTCAGAAAGAAATAATTCGTTTGGGAATAAATAAAGCTAAACCAGTAATAGTAGCAACTCAGATGCTTGAATCAATGATAAGAGAACCTCTCCCTACTAGAGCTGAAGCCAGTGATGTTGCACATGCTGTTTTTGATGGAGCAGATGCTTTGATGCTTTCTGGAGAAACTGCTACTGGAAAACATCCAATTCAAGTTGTCAGAACTATGAGAGAAATTATTCAAGAAGCAGAGAAGAATTTAACTTACAACAGTACGATAACCTCTAAGCTAGATTTTCCAAAGGGTGGAGAAATAGGCGAAGCAGCAGTAAAACTAGGACAACGACTTTCGGTTGATGCAATAGTGGCCATTACTCAAACTGGTTATTCTGCAAGTATGATATCAAGAAATAGAGTTCCGCTCCCTATATACGCAGTAACACCTGATGAAACTACTATGAGGAAGACAAATCTTCTCTGGGGAGTAAAATCGCTTTATCACCCCCATGAAGCTGATTTTGATCAAATGATTTATAGTATAATAAAGAAACTTCATTCAGAAAAATTCTTAAAATCTGATAATACTATTATAGTTGTTGCAGGTTCAGTAGTTGGCCTTCCTGGAAAAATCAATACAATCCAAGTTCTCAATGTTAAAGAGACACTGAATAACTTTGAATAAATGCTTTGAATGATGCTTTCATTAGAATATGTAGAAAACTCTTAAAAGGAAGAATATATATCAGTATTTGAAGCAGAAATGTCAAAGATAGGGTCGTTATTTAACAAGAAAAAACGAAAAGAAAAAGAGGAACAACCTAATTTTTTCAATGGTTTGTACCAATTTAACCATAAGGATATTCTAAAGAACAGTCAATTATCAGAAACAGTTTTAGTTGGAAATGAAAAATCCGAAACCCTTTATTTAGATTCTACCACTAACCCTTCTTCTTTTTGCTATGTTTTTGCGGGTAAAAAAGGTACCAAAGTTCTTTCTGAAATGAAAACAAGAATTAAAGAGAACTTCCCTTCATCCCTTATTATTTCCTCTTTGGAGAATTATGA
>JAGXNV010000054.1 GCA_019894795.1 Candidatus Heimdallarchaeota archaeon
CTATATCATGAAGACTGAGATTCAACCCTTCGCCCAAAGCCTTTGAAACCGCTTCTTTAATAGTCCAGTAAATAGTTCCGAGTTCTGTATCATTAGAGATGGTACTTCTTTCTCTTTCTGTGAAAGCTTCCTTGTAAAAAGAATCGTTTCTTTCTTCGATTTTCTCAATATCTATTCCTAAGGGTTCATGTCCAACAGCTGCTAAAGCATAATTTTCAGAGTGCGATATAGAGATGAATAATTCTGATTTCTTCTTTTCTTTCAAGTTATAGATAAATGGTTGTCCTTTAGCTGTTTTCCTTATCTCAGTTTTACTGAAAATTTCAGGGTTTTTTTCTATTTTTGAGTATAATTCTTTTGCAGCAATTAAACCTGATAAATATTCCATTTTTCTTTTATTATTCTTTATTTTTTGAAAAGCTGCTTTCTCTTGATTCTGCATGTATCCTACTATTTCTTCTGGAGTTTGGGTAAATTTTTCAATAACGTTATTGATAGGTATAATTTTTGCTTGAGTTTCTTTCAGTAAAGAATTCATTTCCCAGTATTCCTTAATAATACCAATTTTCTTTATCACCTCTTCAGAAACATCTGTTGGAAATTGGGTATGAATAAGTCCCAGCCTATTAACCCTTAAAATAATCATACCTTCTTTATCAACAGCTTCAAGATTATAGTAACTGTGCGTAGAATCTTTAGAAATAAATTCTGAAATTATGTGTTCGGGTTCATTCTTACTAAATACTTCCAACTTTCCAATAGTTGAAGGTAAGGAGATGTGTTGATTAATTATGTAATCATACAATCCAGCAGTTTGTAAAGTAGCTTCTATAGTTAATGGATCTAAAACAGTCTTCTTATTTTTCTGTGAGAACAGTTTTAGACCAGGTAATTTTGCTTTTGCTACAGCTATCTCATCTGATAGCTCAACCAATGTATCTAGTACTTGAAAGCTTTCTCCATGAAAGAATACTGCGTAAATATCCTCTTTACTTAGTAAAGCTATTCTTGATTCTTCTATGAGATGTTTTGTTTTCTTTCTTCGACTTTTATTCATAGAAGATTGAATGCTAGTTGAGAAATGTTCGAGTTCTCTTCTTCTAGAACTATCAGCTTTTGATACAAATTCAGAATTAAGGTCCATAACATTTGAAGTTGGGTTATATTTAACATACAAGTCCTTTGAATCTGTGCTTTGCAGTTTTATTGCTGATTTAAATTGAATATTTTCTAAGATATCAGGATTTGTTGAAGTTGTAAGTTTGAACACTTCTGCAAACATTTCTATACCCATAACTCCAGGGAAGAAAGGTACATTCTGTATTTGATGATCATTTAGGTACAAGTCTGTGTTCGTTGTAATTTTCTTATCTCCTTTGAACAATGAATCTTTATACTCAATATACTGAATCATTGGAAAAGCATTATTTTCGATCTTACTTGAAGTCTCAAGCAATTTTTTAAACGGTCCTAATCCGCATGATACAACAACTTCAGGCGCAGTTCCATTTAGAAACAGATCTCCAAATACCTTTGTTCCTTTGTTTAGTGGTATAGGATATATCCCTTGAGATTCTAGAATGTTCATAATCGAACCTCTAGTTGCCATTCCTACATTACCCCAAGCTGTCCAATCACAGGCCAATGCAGACAGTCCTTCTTGGTTCAGCTTCCAACATAGTCGGGAAAGATACCCATTAGCAAAGGAATAGTCAATCTGACCCATATTGCCAAATCTTCCAGCAATCGAAGTGAAACAGATTAGTCTTTTCACATTCTTCTTGTCAACAGCATTTAGAATATTCCATATTCCTTCAACTTTCACTGAAACAATTAGCTTAGATAGACCAAATTTCTTCTTCTTGAACTGCTTTGATTCTTCTAAACCAGCTCCATGAATGATATGAGAGATTTTAGCCTGAAACTCCTTCTCAACATCTTTAACAGCTTTCTCTACCGCTTTTTTATCTGTTACATCAACTGTTCTATAGATAACACTAATTCCTTTATTTTCAAGACTTCTGATATTTCTTAACACGTCTAATCCAAAGAGGAATTTGTTCCAGTTTCTTTCAATGATCACAGGCGTAACTTTTTCCTCTTTAGTTTTCAATTCTTCAATCATCAATGAACGTCTTTCTTGCATTTGATCTTCTGTCAAATCTAGAAAATCGTCATCGTATCCGGAAATTTCCTCAATTCCCATGATTGCAATCTTTGGTTTTACTCTAGAACACAGCTCTTCTACACATTTGAAAGTAATACCTCTACCTCCACCAGTAGCTAAAACTACATCTTCTTCTAGGACAGTTATCTTTGAAGAGGGAGATTGTTCATCTATTTCAGAAACTACTAGAGTGTATCGGATATTATCCTTGAAAGCTATTTCTATATAACCATCCCAAAATTCTAATTCTTGAAGAATCTCGCTTACTTTTTCGGAATAGATGTGTTTAATTTTCATACTAAATTCATGTCCTAAAGTTTTGATAAATCCTGAAATACCTCCTGAAATAGGAAGTGATTGTTTATCAAAACCGAAGAAACTTTCAGATGAGATTCCCATAAGGAGTTGACCTGAATTTAACTCTAAATCTTGGAAGAGAAGGAATAGTTTCTCGTATATTACTTGATCGACATATCCTGGTTCATTCTTTTGATCTGGTAGTAGGATAATTATTGTATCAAAATCGTTGGTTTCTAGTGCTTTAGATTGTTCATCTAGTAATTCATAGATTGTATGATCTATATCTCTTGTTTCAAAGGTTTTCTTGAGTGTAGAAGTTATTTTTGATCCCAGATTGATGATCAAGGTTTTACGACCAAGAATGTTAATCGATTCTACATTGTTCGTGTCTAATGGAATAGGGGCTGTAATTAAGTTCTCTACTCTTACTTCATCCTTACTTTTCTTCTTTTCTGCAACTTGCTTTGTTTCAGATGTTTCGATGCTAATAGCTTCTTTTTTAGCCCCACTTGTTTGTAGAGTCATATATTCACAAATATCGTTTATTGTTCGAAGTTCAGCAAGATTAACTGTATCATCTATAGGTAAATCGAAGACTTCTCTCAACTCACCAAATATCTCTGCTTGTTTGATAGTGTCAATTCCCAAGTCCTCTTCAAGGTCCATGTCACTTTCGATTGTGTCTGTTTCATAACCTGTTGTCATTGCTACAATCTCTAAAACCTTAGCTTGAATATTAGCAGAATCTACAACAACAGTTTGTCTTTCTTCTTCAGGTACTTCTACTTGTTTAGAGGTATTTCTTCCAATAAATTCAGCTATTGAGCTGGGTGTAGAAAAGTCTGATAAGTTTACTGAATCATCGAATTCTAGTTCCCAATTTTCTCTTACAATACCAAAGATTTCAGCTTGTTTGACAGTATCCACACCTAAATCCTCTTCAAGATGCATATTGGCTTCAATGAGATCTGGTTCATATCCAGTTTTTTCTGCTATAACCAAGATTACATCCTTCAGAATTGCAGAAATTTCAGTTGATACTTTTGTCTGTTTGACAGGTCGAAGAGCCTCTCTTTTCTTTTTTTGCTTTTTGTCAGTTCGAAGTTTTAATACTCGACCATCGTAAAAGAATCCTTCAATTGTCCCACCTAGTTCAGCAAGCCAAGAATCATAAGAATCAATATCGTATCTATCTTCATAAGTGTTCAATCTAAAGGCTGTGAAAGCTATCTGAGAACCAAATCCAGCAGCTAATCTTATTGCATATTTAACTCTCTTCTTCATACCTTTTGAGAAGTTTAAATCTTCAAAATTAGGATCAATTCCAGCTATGTTTGCAATTGGTGGAATAATGCCTTTTTCCATAGATTTGATGGCAACACATTCTTCAATTCCAGCTCCCATAGCATGACCAGTAAAGCCTTTAGTATTAACGATAACTAAATCTGCCACATCAGCTCCAAAGATTTGTCTCAACGATTCAATTTCAGCTTCTGCGCTCCCACCTCTGGCGGGAGTATATGTTTCGTGTGACACAAACATTCCATCTTTTGCAATCTCTTTTCTTGTGATGCTTTGCTTAGTTTCTATATTCTTGATAAATTCTTCAAATACTTTTTTGATATGCTTAATATCTAACCTTGACCCATGAAAAGCACTATTAGTGAAAGATGTTCCTATGAGGTCAACTATTGGTTTTACTCCTCTTCTTACATAAGATTTCTCGTTTTCTAGCACTAAACCTGCTGCAGCTGATCCTATAATTAATCCGTGTCTATTTTTACCAAAGGGTATAGCCGCTTCCTCAACTTTATCTTTTGTGGTTACACCGCCAGCCACTAGAAATCCAGAACCTATCCAAGGCAATAAATTCTCACTTGAGGCATCATCAGCTGCAATGACAATAACTCGATTACATCGTCCAGTTTTGATCCAATCTTCAGCGATCCCGATTGCTTGAGTTGTTGACGCACAAGCTGCATTCACCTGAGTGTTTGGTCCTTTTGCTTTAATTAATTGAGCAAATTGAGAGTGTCCCATTGAGAGAACTCTGAATAGAAATTCTCTGGAAAAACTTTTCTCTGGGTTCGTACTTAAATGCTCCGTTACCTCTTTTATTAGATAATCATATCCTGGAAATGCTGAAGCAAATATAATTCCTGTTTCATCTTGCAAATCCTCTGGAAGAGCCCATTCTCCTTCTAATACTTTCCCAGTTGTTGTTGTGAACTCTGATTTTACTAAAGGAATACCTGCATCTTTTAATGCTTCTAATCCAGCACAAATAGCCAATTGAAAAGTTATATCCAAAGCGTTTACAAGTTTTGGTTTTAAACCAAAATCCTCTATGGGATCAAATTTACCTAGTTGTCCAGCGAGATTAATAACTTGTGACACATCAGTTATTTTTTCAAAGGATGCATTTCCATCTGCAGATTTAGATAATTTTGTAATGTTCTTGTTAAGTAATTCTAATTTAATTTCTTCTGCAACAGCATCGATGAAATTTTCTCCAAGCAATACCGCATCAATATTACTATCATCAAAGACATTCTTATTTTTCCCAGGCATCCCTATCCCTACACCTGTGATTCCTATATTCATAGGAGTCAGACCTTTGTCCTTAGATACTGGCTTTGAATGTACTTCCTTTGTTGTCTCAATTCCCATGTATCTAGAATATAGCTCATACCCTTGTCTTAGATAATCGTGAAGAGCATGATCTGTATCAATCTTTTGTTTAATATCAGAGGAGGAAGATTGAATAGAGGGAAAATAAGGTTGAACCTGCGAAGCTTTTTCTTCTTTGATACTAAAAGATTGTTTCTTTATTAATTGAGAAGCTAAATTTTGAATAGTTTTGCTTATTTTTTCTAGTTCATCTTCTTTTGGGTTGAGTGTTGTATAAACTTGGATGTCTTTTCTGTCTTTGAGAATATCTTTAACAAAAGATTGTAAAGCTCGTTTTGGTCCTACTTCAACGAATATTCTTGCCCCAGCTTTGTAAATTTCCTTTATTTCATCTACCCATTGTACAGATGAACAAATCTGGTCTAGAAGTAACTGTTGAATTTTATCGGGATCAGCTGGATATTTATTTCCAGTTACATTGCTAAACACAGGAATACTTGGTTGACTGTATTCAAGACTAGCAAGAACTTTAGATAATTCCTTCTCTACATTTTCAACGATTTTTGAATGAAAAGCCGTTGAAACCCTAAGTTTCATCGCTGTTATTCCCTCTTCTTTAGCTAATTCAATGACTTCATCAATTCCCTTATCCTCTCCAGATATAACAATCTGTGACAAAGAATTAATATTGGCAATTGTAACATAATGGTTCTTTACACGGTCAACTATATCTTTTACCTTGTGTTTTGTTGCTAGAACTGCAGCCATCGATCCTTCAGTGTTACTTCCAGCAGTACACATTGCTTTTCCACGAGCAATTACTGCTTTGAGTCCGTCTTTGAAAGTTAGAACACCTGAAGCAACTAAAGCGGAATATTCACCTAAGCTATGACCAGCTACAAAATCTGGTTTGATACCTTGTTCTGCTAAATATTTTGTAAGAGCAATCTCTACAACATAAAGAGCAGGTTGAGTAAATTTCGTATTAGTTAAACGTTGATTATTTGCTTCTTCTGTCAATCCTGGTGAACCGAAAATTATTTCCTTCAAATTTATAGAATAATAGTGTTCCCAGATTTTTTCTGCTTCTTCTATTGTCTCTGCAATTATCTCTGAACTATTGCACAGAGCTTCCATCATTCCAACATATTGACTACCTTGTCCAGTATACATAAAGCAGATTTGATGTTCGTTTGCTTGCTCAATTTGTCCCACTATTTTAGAAGATTGTACATAGTCTACTTCCTTAATTGGAGTTTTTGATAAATATCTAATCTTATCTTTATCATACTCCTCAATTATAGAATGATAATTAGTACCTCCAAAACCAAAAGCAGAGATACCTGCGCGTCTAACTTCGTTATTTTTTACCTTCCATTCTTCTACTTCGGTGTTAATCTGTACAGGGATGTCTTTCCAGTTTATCTTGGTATTCAATGTTACAACATTTATTGAAGGAGGAAGAATATGATTGTGGAGAGATAGTGCTGTCTTTATTATCGAAGCTATTCCCGCTGCACTCTTTAGGTGCCCAATTTGGCTTTTAATAGATCCTACAGCTAATTTTCTTTCTAGGTTTCTATTCTTAAAAACCTCTTCTAAAACCTTTAATTCAACAGCATCTCCAACAATAGTCGAAGTACCATGAGCTTCGATATATTGAACATCATCTACGCTCAATTCTGCCCTTTCTAAAGCCATTGTTATTGCTTGTTTTTGACCTTCAGGATTTGGAGCAGTTATTCCTTTTCCTTTTCCATCTGATGATGAGCCTATAGAGGGGATAGTAGCATATATTCTATCACCATCCCGGATTGCATCCTCTAATCGCTTAATAACTATAAAACCAGCACCTTCGCCCATAACAAAACCATCTGCAGTTGTATCAAAAGGTCTTGAACCAGTTGCTGATAAAGCACCAATTTTACTAAATTTCACATATGTTGATGCATCCATTGATCTATCTGCCCCTCCCACCAAAGCTATGTCATATTCTTTTGTTTTTAGGGAGTTGATTGCTGTATCTAAAGCTGCAATACTTGATGCACAAGCAGCATCTGTAATCATAGATTTCCCTGTTAAATTAAACACATTAGCAATCCTTCCGGCTATAACATTAGACAGTTCACCTGGCATGGAATCTTCAGTTACAGCAGGGTACTTATGTGCATATGATTCTGTTAATTTCTGAATAAACTCTTGCTGTTCCTGTTTAGACAAAGTGAGAAAAACATCATTGTGTTTAATCTCTTCTTCAATCTCAGGAAAGAAAACCCTTCTGTTTGTGTATCTCTGTATTTCACCTCCGAGCGAATTGCCAATTATTATAGCAATATTTGATCTAGTTTTACCATCAGTAGGTAACCCTGCATCTTCAAGAGCTTGTCTAGCAGCTTCAAGGGACCATTTCTGAACATCATCCATTTGTTCGGCCATTTTAGGAGGAATACGATATTTTACTGAATTGAATTTGTAATCCTTAATAAAAGCACCAATTTTCGAATAAGTTTTTCCTTCAATAGATTTATCAGGATTGAAATATAATTTTGGATTCCATCTATCTTTCGAAATTTCAGTTATCGAATATTTTTTGTTTAGGATATTATCCCAAAATTGATCGATGTTAAAGGCATCGGGAAAAACACACCCAAGACCAATGATTGCAATTCTGTTGGTAGTGACTAACTCAATTGTTGATGATATCTCTTCGCCTAATTCTTCTGAGGAAATAAACATTTGTTCCAAGTTTTGCATTTGAGTTTCTAAGAAGTTCACTCCATTTTGAATGACGTCAAAATGTAAATCCTCGATACGATAAACATTTCTTTTTCTCCCTATAATTTCACCTGCCATGAAACAGCCAGATTCCAATTGTGACTCCGTCGAGATAGGTACGAATTGAGTTGTATCTCCTCCTGGAACATGGTTATTATTCCAGATTTCACCCTTTGCAGCAATCCTAAGAGCACCAAGATTATCCTTTTCATATAATTCCTTTCTTTCACGTATAGGCATGCCTTGCTTAAGTCTTTCCTGTTCAATATTTAATGTCGTATTAACAAAATCTGTAGGAATAGCTCTCGCTCGAGTATTAACAGTTGAACCAATAACTTTTGTTTGTGTAGAGTTAAGCAATTGTTCTTGATAGATCTGAGAAAGTGCCTTGGATTCAACTATTTCTTCTGTAAACAAGTATGCTGTTCCCATTTGAATTCCAGGAGATAAAATTGCAAGATGAGAACCTATCATACCTGCAAGCATAGCTGAGCCTGCTTCATCTGCAATCCCTCCCGCAAATATAACATTCACTTTTTTATCAATTTTAGTCCTTGAATCATCTAGGAATTGTAATATTTTTTCCCATAATACAAAGGAGGTTTGATTGCCAATATGACCTCCACACTCACTACCCTCAAGTATGAGGTATTCTATTTTATTATCCATAGCATCTTTAAACAACGCAAGGGCAGGTGCATGGAATAGAGTCTTAAAGCCTGAATCTTGGATTCTTTTTGCTAATTGCACTGAACCTGCAGCTAGTAAACATATTGGTGTGTTGTATTTTTGAAGTAAAGAAATATGGTCTTCTCTTCTCTCCTTAATAACTTCTAAGCCGATTATTCCACCTCCAAATACTTGCTCTTTTTCAAATATATTCTGTATCTCTTGGAACATCTCTTCAGCTTCTTCTTTGAGTAAACCACCTAATGCAAAAATAGGTAAAGCTCCTTTAGACAAAACTTCTTTCCCAAACATAGGTACATCAGAGATATTAGCCATAGGTCCTTGAATTATTGGAAATCTTACACCTATGCTTTTTGCAAAATCGCTATTTTCAGCAAATGGCCAGTTTTTTGCTACAGAGTTGAGTTGTTCTTTCATTAACTCTGTTAAATCATGTAGAAAGGTGGATAAATTACCAAATCTAGTTTTTATGAAATTAGCAAAACACACATCAACACCCAGAGGTAATAATGTGTTTTTAATATCAGAATCTTTGAAATAGAGAGATTTTGCTTCAAGTTCCTTTACAGTTTTTAGAATGTTGAATCCTTGCTCAGAATCCGATCCTTCCTTAGTTAATTTCTTCAGATCTCGTATCGTTTGGTTTGCAATTTTTCCAGCTAATCTATATTTATAATCTAAACTTTCACCTACTAAATAAGTATCATTTTCATCAAGACCTGCAAGAAAATCCTTGGTATCATCCTGTAGTGGACACTCTGGGAGAAGATATAGTTGACCTTCAAGAACAACACCTAATGCCCCGCCTATAAATGCACCAACAATATTATAATAGCCAAACCCTCCTTGAATAATGAATGGATAACCTGATTCATGGAATTCTTGAATCAGAATAAATGAAGATTTTTCCCCAACTTTCCCACCAGATTCTATCCCTTTAACTAAGAAGAAATCTACGGAAGAAGATTTCTCTTGCGCTTCTGGTAGATTATTTACCTCTGCAACTATCCAGTTATTTTGGGGAATTTTATCTATTTTTGTAATATTCCTAAAACTAGAAGCTAGAATGATTATTGGGATAAAATCAAAATCGTTTAACCACTTAATTTGACTTTCCTCTGCTACTCTTACGCCCCATTGTTTATCGGCAGGAATTTCCTTAAGGCATCTGAGAATAGTTTTTTTGGTTTTCATCTCAGTAAAACCTTCTAGATCTACTAGACCAATTCCACCTTTAAGTGAAATAGCGACAGATAAACTTGGATCATCTAATCCTTTTGGCGAATATCCCCAAATAGGATACTTTACGTTAAGTTCTTTCTTTAATTGTTCAATTGTTTTCACTTTATCACCTTCAGACTGGAGGAATTCCGTGTTTTCTCTTTGGAGTCTGTTCTCTCTTGTTATGAAGTAAGCTTAATGCGTTTACAATCTCCTTCCTTGTTTCTTCAGGTAGAATTACTCGATCTATATAACCCAATTCAGCTGCTTGATATGGATTGGCAAATTGTTCCTTGAAATCCTTAGTAAATTTCTTCAACTCTTCTTCTGAATTTTCTGTGTCCTTCAACTTCGACCGATAAATAATTTTACAAGCACTTTCTGCCCCCATAACAGCAATTTCAGCGGTGGGCCAGGCCAAATTAATGTCAGTGCCTAAATGCTTGGAACTCATCACTATATACGCGCCACCATAAGCCTTTCTCACAATTATGGAAACTTTTGGAACAGTTGCTTCAGAGTAGGCAAAAAGAAGCTTTGCACCATGTCTTATAATCCCTTCATGTTCTTGTTTAATTCCAGGTAGAAATCCAGGAACATCAACAAAAGTTAGAATAGGGATATTGAAAGAATCACAGAATCTGATAAATCTTGAAGCTTTATCTGCGGCATGGAAATCTATTGCACCTCCTAGAAATAGTGGTTGATTTGCGATAATACCTACTGAACTTCCATTAAATCGAGCAAATCCAGTAATGATATTTTTCGACCACTCACCAAATAGTTCTAGAAAGCTATCCGGATCAACTACATTCTCAAGAATGTTTTTCATATCATAAGGTTCATTTTCTTCTTCAGGGATATATTTTGATAAATTAACTCCTTCAATCTCTTTTAGATCAACATTCATGAATGGAGAATCTTCCAGATTATTTGCGGGAAGATAAGAAAGTAGTTTTCTTGTTAGTTCAAGTGTATCTTCTTCATTTTCTCCTACTAAATGACTAACACCTGTCTTTCTACTATGAACTTCGCTTCCCCCCAGATCATAAAATGAAACTTCCTCTCCTGTTACTTCTTTTACAACCTCTGGACCTGTCACAAACATAAATGAATTTGTTTTATTCATAATGATAAAATCTGTTAAAGCTGGAGAATAAACAGCCCCTCCAGCACATGGTCCTAGAATCACAGAAATTTGAGGTATAACTCCAGAGGCTTGAGTATTTCGATAGAATATTTCACCATATCCTGCTAAGGAATCTACACCTTCTTGGATTCTTGCTCCTCCTGAGTCTAATATCCCCACAATTGGGTTACCAGTTTTTACAGCTAGATCCATGACCTTACAAATTTTATTAGCTTGAGCTTTTCCAAGACTTCCTCCAAAAATAGTAAAGTCCTGACTATAAAGATAAATTGGTCTTCCAGCTACTGTAGCGTAGCCTGAAACAACTCCATCTCCCAATGGTTTTGTTTTAGACATTTCGAATTTTGTATTCTGATGAGTAACAAAAGAATCGATTTCAACAAAAGAACCTTCATCAACCAATAATTGAATTCTTTCTCTAGCAGTTAATTTTCCTTTTTGGTGCTGATTCTTAACTCGTTTTTCTCCTCCACCTTCTTGACTTTTCTCTCGGAGTTCATTGAGTTTAGAAAACTTCTTATCGTTTCTTTGGTAGTTAATATTTCTAGGTTTCTGATACATTAAAGTTCATTGTATTCACTCAATTAAAAAAAGCATCTTCTTATATGAACAAAAATTATATGACAATGAAAGGAAGGAAGTTTTTTAACCTACTGCCAATTTGCGGGTTCAATGGTATTCAAAACTCATGTTAAAAATATCATCCATTTTGCAACAGTAAAATCAACTATGGATGAAGCGTTGAGTTTTGTTAAAGACAAGTTAGAACATCCTTTACTGATAATTGCAGAAGAACAGAAATCAGGAAGAGGAAGGGGTAAAAATCTATGGTCATCACCTAAAGGTGGGTTCTATGGTACATATGTTTTACCGTTGGAAGAGCATCTTTCTTCAAAGCAGATTTTATTTATACATTATGCCTCTGCATTAGCAGTCCAACAAACCTTAAAGAAGTTAGCAGAGATAAATATTCAAATCAAGTGGCCTAATGATATTCATATTCTAGATAAGAAACTTGGAGGTATTTTGATAGAATACATCTCTGGAGATAAATTGTTTTTATTAATAGGAATTGGAATTAATCTTAATACTAGAATAATAGATATTGATTCAGCATATAGAGAAAGTTCAACAAGTCTTCTTATTGAGACTAATCAAACAATTGAAACGAATGATTTAATATCAATTCTTTCAGAAAATCTGCTTGATATTTCATCTGAGATTATAATGAACAATTATACTAATACGATTAAGCATTTTAATAGCAACTCACTTCTCTTTGAAAGAGAAATTAAGCTAGTAAATGGAAAAGAATTCATGAATAAAGGGATAGATGAGGACGGAAAGCTTCATCTAGAGAATAAAGAAGAGAAACTATTTCTCACAATAGAAGATAGCAAAATGATATTAGGAATGATTTAGCGCTTTAAATATCAAACCTAAAGTTTAAAAATGTGTGATAAATTCTTCATGTAGGTGTCTTAAAAAGTGGTTACTATAATACCATCAATAATTAGTGTATTAATAACAACAGCATTCTTCGGTTTACTCTTTGGATTAATTTTTTGGGGAATAAGAGCAATAAACAGATCTCTTTCCAGCAGAAGAATAAGAAGAAAACTGTCCGCTGCAAAAATGGCGGGAGAACAAAGTTAAACATCTTATCTCTTTTATTTCTTCCTTAACACAATTTTTAGTTCATTTAATATGCATAAGATATTTCTATGCAAGTTAAGAAAAAATAATATCATAACATCTTAGATAAGAATATAACATTTTAACAATACTTGAGACACTAGTAGTGTAAGTTTGTTTTTATCAGGTTCGGAATTTCACTAAATGCATCATTGCTTCGAGCTAATATTCGCATTTATTCATTGTTTTGCATTTGCACAAACTTTAAAATATTTTGATTTCTATCTCATCTGATGAAACCCAACAAAGTAAAATTGTTTATTATCGCATTTGTCCTAATTATTTCTCCATTGTTAGGAGGTATAAATAGCGCCTATGCCGAGGACATTCCTCCAACCTACGTTCATCTATCGTGGCAAAATGATACACTTACAACCATGACTATTTCATGGAAAACATCAGTGGAAACTCCTTCTATTATACAATATGGAATTCAAGATGTACTAGAAAATGAAATTTCTGGAGTAGATGCCAAATGGCATGCAGTAGAAGTAACAGATTTACAATCCGATACAATTTTTAAGTATAGAGTCGGAGATGGAGATACTTGGAGTGACGAACATATCTTTAAAACTGGAAACAGTGAAAGTGCTCATTTCATGGCCTGGGGAGATTCCAGAACCAATATAGATGAAAGAAAGGCAATTGTTGATACAGTCAGTAAAATAAACTTTGACTTCTCTGTGTTTGATGGTGACTTAGTTGATACAGGGAGAGAAACCGATCAGTGGTATCAGTGGCTAAGCGATTTTGCGCCTGTAATTAGCAACAATCCATTTATGCCAGCTCTTGGTAATCATGAGAAAAACCATTCAAATTACTACAATGTATTCGCTCTTCCTGGAAGAGAAGAATTCTATTCTTTCAACTATGGACCTGTTCACTTCTCTGTTTTACACACATGTGTTGAGGATTACGGAGGATCTCTGGATGAACAAGTAGAATGGCTGAGAAATGATTTAATTGCTAACAGTGATTATGATTGGAAAGTTGTTATCATGCATAGACCAGCATATTCATCCTCAGTAAGATATTATTATGGAGAAACTGAAGATCTCATTACTAATTTAGTGCCACTTTTTGAAGACTATGGTGTTGATATGGCTATCGCTGGTCATGACCATTGGTACGAAAGACTGGAAGTAAATAATATATCTTATGTAGTAGCAGGAGCTGCTGGGGCACCACTATACAACATCATTCCGTTGTATGTCTTAAACGAATCTATTTATTATGAATCAGTTTATCATGCAG
>JAGXNV010000055.1 GCA_019894795.1 Candidatus Heimdallarchaeota archaeon
GTTCTGGAACAGAGGAGATTGTTGAGGAAACCCCGGAAGATGAAATTGGTGCAGAAGCAGATCCATTCATTCTGCAGTTTCTGGCAGAAGGACTGAAATCTGGTGAATATGGGTATATTTTCTCCACAGAACATCCTTATGAATTCTACAATGAAATGATGAACGGTCTAGGTGTTAATCCTGAAATGTTGGAAGCAACTGGACGGTTGAAATTCATTGATGCATTCAGCAATCCATTTGGTTATACTGATCTGAAAACAAATCATCAATACTCAGTTCAGGATCTTGGCAAACCAAGAGAAATAAATGAAACGATAAGACGTTCATTTTTACATGTACAAAATCAACAAATCCTAAAAAGAGGAATTGTCTTATCTCTGTCATCAATAATCTATGCTGCAGATGAGAGCAAGAAAATTATCTTTTCTTTCTTACAAAACAGGCTGGCTGCTAATAAGCGAGATGGTTCAGTGACAGTTTTCAGCCTTCATCAAGATGCTCATGATCCTATCTTAGTAAAAGCTATTGAACACAACTGTGATGTAACAATAAGGGTATCTCAATCTAAAACCAAAGCTGATCGTCCTATTACTGAAGTACGTGTTATTAATGTTAAAGGAAAACCTGAACTAACAGGAGAACCAGTCTTATTTGAATTTATAAGCGGAAAAATAATCCCTTATTATGATGAAGATGTTTTCTAACTAAAAATTGAAAACAGTCTTTATTTTTTCTGCTGCTTCTTTTGCATTAAGTTCAGTACTATTAATTTTCAAGTAATTCTCAGTATAGTAGAAATCACCATTTGTGTTCATCTTATGTTGTTTCTCCATTTTCAACAATCTTCTTTCAGATAACTCAACATCTCTTTTTGATGGTTTCTCCAAAAGTCTATCTTTTGTTTTGTTTCTTTTTAATCGCTCTTCAAGAGAAGCATCTAATTCAACATAAAAAATTTCAGCGTTGTTGTTTCTGAATAAGTTGCTAACCTCATCAATATACTCTTTCTCTTTCAACAGATTAAAATCCCAAACATAAGTGAATATAAAACCTGGTAAATCACTAGTTGCAGCTTCTTCAAAAATTCTCTTTCTAAATTCTGAATTAAGCTTTCGAAATTTCGATGTTCCATAACTGAAAATAGGAATTAGCAGTTCTATGGTCATATGATTGTGAAAAAGTCTGAAATCTGTTAATTTTCTCAATTCTTTTCCCACTGCCATTTTTCCAACAGCTGGAGGTCCGAAAATAAGTATAAACTTCACAATGTATATATCACTAAGAAAAATTTAAACATATCTAAGAACGGAAAAATTGCTCAAATTATCCTTAAAACGTTTTTAATCTACTTCTAATAGTATTTGCCTAGCTACAACTTTAGATAGATTTAAGTAGGAACGAGACAGAAATAAATCAGTGAGTACCAATGCTTTTTGACTATCTATTCAAAACAATAATTGTTGGTAATCCCGGTGTAGGGAAAACATCAATCACATTAAGATTTGCAACAGGTATGTTTAGGGAGAGATACTTACCAACCATTGGTGTCGAATTCTCAGTCAAAGATATTCAAGTTGATGGCAGCAATGTCAAACTTCAAACTTGGGATACTGGTTCGCATGATCGTTTTTCATACGTTAGACCCTTGTATTACAAGGGTAGTTATGGTGTATTAGTCGTCTGCGATATAACTGACAAAACCTCATTTGAACAGTTGGATAAATGGTTTGAAGAAGTATATGCGACTTGCGAAGACATCATTCCTGCTATTATCCTTGGTAACAAAGCAGATGTTTCTGATGAAAGGCAAGTCGATGAAGTAGACATACTAGCATATGCAGAGAAGAAAAGGAAAGAATTCAATTTGAAGACCCTCCCTTATTATGAAGTCTCTGCAAAAAATGGTCAAAATGTTAATGATATCTACTACGAATTAACAAGAATGATGATTACTAAATCTATCGAAACTGAAGGGTCATAGAAATCCCTAACTTTCTTTTCTCTTAGATACACATCATAAGATTTAACTTATGCACATTTGTCGTTCTCCTTAGAGGCTTATTTATTTAAAGGTGAAAGAATGATGGCAGAAATTATTGATGTCCGACTTAATGGTCGAGGAGGACAAGGAGCTGTGACAGCATCGCGATTATTAGCTGAAGCAGCAATTCTTGAAAATCAGTATGTTCATGCTTTTCCGAATTTTGGACCTGAAAGAGCAGGAGCTCCTGTAACCTCATATGCTCGTATATGTCCAGAACCTTTTACGGAGAAAACTGAAGTATATTACCCGCACATTGTGGTTGTTATTGACCCTACATTACTAGACGATATTCCTGTTGCAGAAGGATTGAAAGAAGGAGGAACAATTGTTGTAAATTATGAAGGACTAAAAGAATCCTTAATGAGATTCTTTGAAGGATGTCATGCTAATATCTACAAAGTTCCTGGGTCAAAAATAGCTATGGAAGAAATAGGGAGAAACGTGCCAAATCTAGCCATGCTTGGAGCTTTATCGAAGGTAACAAAATTAGTGAAATTAGAAAGTCTGCTCGAAGTAACATCAAAAAGATTCCCAGGTGTTTTAGGTGAAAAGAATGTTACTGCAATAAAAAGAGCATATGATGAGGTGGAATGAGTGGTTGAAAAAGAAGCTCCTGAAGAGTTAAAAAAGTGGGTAAAAGAAAAATGGGGGACCAAAAATTTACCTCCAGGTGGAATCGTTCCTTTTCATAGTGCTTATGAATATAAAACAGGTGATTGGTCAGCTTTCAAAGCTATTATTGATAAATCCAAATGCATCAGCTGTATGAACTGTTTCTATTATTGTCCAGATTCTGCTATAGAAATGGATGATGAATTGAAAGCTATGGTTGATATAAATTATTGCAAAGGCTGTGGAATATGTGCAAAACATTGCCCTGCAGATGCGATAGAAGTAAGAAGATTAACAAGGTGATGATGAATGTTAAAAGAAATAAGAGGTATGACTGGTGATGAAGCAGTTGCATACGCAGCCAAATTAGTTAATCCTGACGTTGTAGCAGCTTACCCGATCACCCCTCAAACAATTATTGTTGAAAGATATAGTGACTTTGTAAATAATGGCGAAGTAGATACTAGCTTCATCCCAGTAGAATCTGAACATTCTGCGATGTCAGCATGTGTGGGTGCTTCATTGACAGGAGCAAGAGTTTTTACATCAACAGCTTCAGCTGGCCTTGCCTTAATGTATGAAATATTGTATGTTGCTTCAGGAATGAGATGTCCTATAGTATTAGCTGTCGCAAATAGGGCTTTTAGTGCTCCAATAAATATTCATGGAGAATGTACTGATCAATTAGTTTGCAGAGATGCATCTTGGGTGTCACTTTTTGGGGAATCAGCTCAAGAAGCTTATGACGAGACAATTATGTCCTTCAAGATAGGAGAACATCCTGATGTTCAATTGCCAACAATGTTCGGAATAGAGGGGTTCATTGTAACACACGCATTGGAAAGAGTTGAAACAATGAGTAAAGCTGAAGTGGAAGATTTTCTACCAGCTGAAAGGAGTGTTAAATATAAATTCAGTCCAGATGAAGTTATGACATTTGGTTCTTTGGTTTTACAAGATTACTACATGGAGATAAAGCGACAACAAGAGGAAGCAATGCAGAATGCATATCACGTGACTAAAGAAGTTATGGCAGAGTTTACCGAAATAACTGGAAGAAAAATGGAAATTATTGAAAAGTATCAATTAGAAGATGCTGAGTATGCTTTCATATCTTTTGGAGCTACAGCAGGAAATGCAAAAGCTGTAGTCAATAAATTAAGAGAAAAAGGTGAAAAGGTAGGCGCACTCAAAATAAGATTGCATAGACCCTTTCCTATAGATGATATTTATGATGCTTTAAAGGGAATAAAAGCCGCAACTATTCTAGATAGATCTGCAACTTTTGGTTCACCAGGTACAATAATGCAAGGAGATGTTGCTACAGCATTGTATGGTAAAAAAGATGTACCATCTTTGCATGGATTCATAAACGGTTTAGGTGGAAGAGTACTAGCTTTACCTCAGATTATTGAAGCATATGAAAAAGCAAAAGTATACCACGAAGAAGGGAAGACAATAACCCATGAGTGGATAGGATATAGGAGTTAAGGTGAAGAGAATGTTGGAATTACCAAATATATCTGTAAAAGATCTACAAGAGTGGTCAAAACTAGGTGAAGTGCTAACAAGTGGTCACAGATTATGCTCAGGATGTGGAGCAGGAACAATGGCAAGACAAGTCACGATAGCTGCAAAAGCTCTAGGTGACCCAATAATGATAGTAAACGCCACAGGTTGTCTAGAAGTAGCGACAACCATTTATCCTTACACTGCATGGAATGCTCCTTGGTTGCACAATGCTTTCGAAAATGCATCTGCAACAGCTTCTGGAGCAATTGAAGCTATGAAAGTAATGAGACGGAAGCAAAATAAACCTGATAGAAACGTGAATATGATCATTTTTGGAGGCGATGGAGGGACATATGATATCGGGATACAAAGTCTCTCTGGAGCTATAGAACGGGGCCATGACTTCCTCTACGTATGTTATAATAATGGAGCTTACATGAATACAGGAATCCAACGTTCTGGTGGAACTCCTATGTATGCTGCAACAACAACAAGCCCTGCTGGAAAAGTTATTCCTGGAAAAGTAAAATGGGCTAAACCCTTAGCTGAGATAATAGCTGCTCATGAGATCCCCTCTTTTACTGCGAGCCCTGCATATATAAGAGATTTGATGGCTAAAGTTCAAGCTGGTTTGAAACATGATGGTTCAGCATTTTTATTAGTTGATTCACCTTGCAACTTAGGTCAGCGATATGCTCCTGAGATCTCTATAGAAACTACTAAGATTGCAGTAAAATCATGTTTCTTCCCATTGTACGGAACCTCTGAAGGTGAATGGATTTTAACTGGAGAATCAGCTCGAATTGCTAAAAATCCTGATAGAAAAGTACCAGTTGAGGATTATTTTAAGCTTCAAGGTAGATTTAGACATCTATTCAAACCTGAATGGAAGAAGAAATTAATTGAGATTCAAGAAACAGTAGACGAAAGATGGGAAAGATTAGTTAGTTTAGCAAACATCTGATTTCTCACTGTTCTTTTTTTTGATCTATTATCTCTAAATAAGAGTCTTCACAATTGCTTTGTATACCCTCTCTTCTTTACTTCTTAAAGTTATTTTCTAAAAAATTTTTCACTTTACTATAAAATCCCCATGGAAAGAAAGCGACAAAAATGCAACGTGAATGCAATTTTTTTAGCTATACTTAAGACAAATAAATTTCAGATAATTTTAGACATGGCACATCCTAGGTGGCACAGCTTATACACTGGATTTTGGGAGGGGGAACAAACCTTTTTTTATAGCACATGTTAACTTCCGTAAGAAGGAACTGTTTGTAACTCATGAGTCCCAATCAAAATCAACGAAAAAAAACTGGTGAATTTTATACACCATCAATAGTTGTAGATTTCATGATAGAGAGGGTTTTTGATCGGTTAAATAGCCAAGGAAGGATAATATCTAACTCTTATGAAGAGTTTAGTAATTCACTCTCGAAAATTAGTTTTTGTGATCCTTCAGTAGGCACAGGAAATTTCATTCTGGGACTATTAAATTGGATATGGAATAAGTTAAAATCTTATTCTCAAACTGATGGGAAATTAAAGATAGAATTCTTTTTCCAGTTTGTGACTTGCAATATCTTTGGTGTGGATCTAAATTATAAGTCAATTGTAATATGCAAAGAACGAATTAAACAGGCTTATTCTTTTTTCAAGAATCAAACTTTTGATAACCTGAAATGTGGAAACAGTATTGTTGATATAGACGCCAATGAAATGTTTTCCCCTGCAGACATTAAACTTCTAAACCCATTTTCCTGGGAAAATAGTTTTCAGGAGCAGATTGCTTTTGATGTGATAATTGGTAATCCTCCTTATTTCAATTTAAAAAAGAATGAAACTAGAAATGAAGAAACTCAACCTTTATTTCATTATCTGAAAACATCTAAACTATGGAGCAATTTGTTCCGAGCATCATCTGACATCTACTACTTCTTTATCATTAAGTCTCTTAGTCTCTTGAAGAAACAAGGAATAGTATCTTTGATAACACCTAACTACTGGTTAGAAAATCAGTATGCGGACTTATTAAGAAAAAGAATTATCGACTATCAACCTCTAGAAATTATCGATTTAGAAGGAATTAGAGTTTTTAAGGATGAAGGGCGATGGTTAAGTGTTTCAACCTGTATCTTTACAGCTATGAATTCTCCCCCTGAACAAGAACTAACAGTTTTTCAAAATTTACCCAAAAACTTCTTTGAACTTAGGCATAAAAACAAAAATATTCTCAAACCTTTCTCAGTATCTTTCTCAGATTTAGACTCAAAGAAATGGATTCTATCTCCATATCTGTCAACAATTAAAAAAATCAACAATAACAAAAAAATGGATAGACTAGGTGCAATAGCTAAAGTCGCTCAAGGTCTTTCTCCTGGGGTTAAAGAGCTTTTTGTGATGAAAAATGAAAAAGTAAAACTACTAAGTATTGAAAAAGAGATTTTGGTTCCATTCGTTACTAATAAGAATGTTCAACGTTGGAAAACTTCACAGAATAACGAATTATTTGCAATACTGCCTTCTAGAATAAAGAATTTGTCAGAATTTCCCAATGTTCATAAGTATTTCATGAAACATAAACAACGATTAACAGCAGGACCCGATCGAAAAAAGTTATTGGAGAAGAAAAAAATAAGATGGTTTGATTATAGTGTTTATAGAAATCTTTCAGATTTTAACAATTCAAAAGAGAAAATATTATGCCCTTACAGAAGTTTAATTCCCAGATTCAGTCTTGATCTAGAACAACATTTTGGTGCCACTGATATATATGCAATCATCCCTAAAGATGAAGATGATATACTATGTTTACTTGGAATTCTCAATAGCAATTTTATTGATTTTTGGTTTAGAGAAGCAGGTAAGAAGAAAGGCAAAATGCTGGAATTCTTCAGTTTTCCGCTAAAAAACATTCCTATCCCGCCAAAACAAGAAAGAAGCAATATCACACCATATGTAAAACAAATTCTTTCTGAATTAAATCAAAATGGAAAAGAGAGCGGAGAAAGAATTGCTGAACTTGAAAATATATTAAATGGAGAAATCTGCCAGATGTACGGTTTAAATGAAAAATTCCTGGAAAATTACGTTAAGGGAAGAAAACATATCTAACTTGATTTTCAGAGAAAAGAGCAAATTATTCTCCATTCTTCATATCCGGCAAGATATAATTTAACATCAGGATATCCCAGTTCTTTCATAACTAGATAAACCAAAGCAGATTGTGGTGCTGATTCACAATAGAGGATGATAGAATTCTTTTTAATTATTCCCTTATCTATGAACATTCCATGAATGATCTCCAAATCTTTTAGAACAAAGAAATCAGGAAATTCCTCAAAAACATCGAGATACCAAAAATGCTTAGCCCCTGGGATAATGCCTCCTTGTTGATCATATTGAACAGCATAATCTGAACGATTATCAACAAAGGTATGATCATCTGTATAAATATTCATTAGAATTTCATCTTTAGTAATATAAATTGAAGGATTTTCTACTGTGAAATCAATATTCCCCAGTGGATAGAATGTTTCTTCTGTTGTCAGAGATCTATTCTCTTTCTCCCATTTTGAAAGAGCTCCGTCCAACAATTGAATGTTGAAGAAACCAAAATAATGAAAAATCCATGCTGCATTAGAGCAATTTAGATTAAATACATCATCTACAAGAATGAGAATATGTTCATTATTAACACCCTTCTCCCTTAAGGTATTAAGAATTTTACTTTTATCTGGAATTACACTAGCTCCTTCATCGTTTCGTTTTAGGAATATTTCGGAGTTGATATGTACTGAGCCCGCAATGTGCCCTTGATCGAATTTATCGCGAGATCGGAGATCCAGTATCTTGTACCTTTCGTCGACCATATAATCTGACAAAAATTCTGTCGAGACGAAAGTATGGATGTTCTTATTAGACATCTATATTTTTATTCGAACTTCCCGTTAATAATCTTACCCTTGTACTAGTCGTCCCTCTTTAAATTGCTCAGAGTAGCTTGGAAAATTAGTGGCAGTGCTATGGTTATATCTGAGACTACATTTACCATTCTACTCTCTGAGGTAACTTTTCCCCAAGAAATTGCTTCCTCAAGACTTGCACCAGATAGACCTCCAGTTTCTACACGATCCATTGTAATTTGAATAGCATAATCAAAGGTTTTTGGTGACATGAGTCGTGACTGAAAAATATAATTCTTAGGAACCCCTCCACCAAGGAAAAACGCCCCAGCTTTTTCTGAATCCCAAGCTAGTCTCTGAATAGAACCTAAATCATCCATATCATCAATGAGCGTTCTATTCATTTGGGAGAATAACCATAGTTGAAGACCTAGAATGCTATCTGCTAGAGCTGGAACATAGATTGGTACCTTATGATCATATGCAGCTTTAACGAATGAATTGTCGTCCTCTAGTTTCTCCCCTATAAGTTGCATGAGTCTTCTCGTTGATATTACTAAAGTATTCGTTTCATCCTTGGTATTTTCCCAGATTTCTTTGAAAATGGGTTGCAGATTGTCCTCAAGTTTTATGAAAGATTCATCAGCTACAAATGCATCATATATCCTATCAATGGATTTTTCTCTTAACTCTTGATCGGACTTATAAGGAACTTGACGAATATGTTTGCCTCCAAAAGCTTCTATTAAATCATGTGTGACATTTGCTCCAGTTGATACAATAACTTGGACCATTCCTTCTTTTATCATGTCTGTAAGAATTTTCCTCATCCCTCCAGGAACTAAAGCTCCAGCAATACCGAGAAATACTGTAGATTTTTGTTTAATCATTTCTGTGTAAATATCCACAGCTTTTGCTATTCTTCCAGGACCAAATACTCCTGACGAATGAAATTCAGCTATTAATTCAGTTATCGAATCTTTATCCTTGATATCAATAGGATTGACTCTTGGATGTTTATTATTCTTTGATTTCATCAATCTCAGAAAGTACTTTTACTTACCTTCTTTAGCCTTTTCGATAAGTAATTCAATTTCTTTTGCTCTAAAAGGTGATTCCTCAAGTTCTGTGTGGTCTATCGGACAAATATAGCGTATTTCCTCTCCTACATGTATTGATCCAAGAGGAAGCTTACAGATATACACTCTCCCACACGATCTACAATAAAAAGTTGATCGAGTAGATCCTTCAAAAACATCAATATCTGTATCAATGGCGCATACTGGACATGGAAACATACAGATAGTAGGTCTGAAGCTTTCATTTTTTGACATAACTGTTCTACTCAAATAAATTAATTTTTTGAATGTACTAATTACTGTTTTAGATTTAAATAGTTTGGGGATTAAATACGCGTTAAGTCCATTCCTTAAAGGATGGAAAATGGAAGACCTCTTTATTTTTATCAAGTGCATACAATTGACACTCTGATAAGTTAACATCGTTTCTGAGTATGGGTGAGAGCAGATTATCTGAAAATGCTGGGTTAATTGGTGTTCCCGAAGAATAGTTAGAAAATGCAGGTAAAACGATTAATGTAATGCTGCCTTTTTTTAATGGAACAACCACAAATACTGGTGCTCTAACTCTTTGTAACTTATTTACTTTGGCTTCAATAATTGGATGCTCATGACCAATTATTATGTATTTGATACCTTCAGGTAGCTCTTTTGGTAATTTCTTATCTCCATGTGTGAAATAATATTTTCCAATTGAATAATTCTCTTTGTATAACTTAACATTTGGGAGATCTTTAATTACCCAATTTAAGAACAAATCATGGTTTCCTTGAGTAATAGAGATTTTTCTAACGTGTGGAGATATCTCTTTGAGAAATCTTTTTACATCTCTATTTTCTATTTTTGGAGGTTCATGAAAACTATGCTTCACATCTCCATTCAACACTAATTCTCTTGGTTTCAGTTGCTTAAGATAAGATGAAACAGTTTCAATAAGCTCTTGCGTTTGATTGTGCTCTAGATATGTTCCATCTTCTGACATTATAGCCTCAATACCAAGGTGGAGATCTGCTATCACGAGTACTTTCTCATCTTCAATATACAAAATGGGGAGGGCATCTACAATTTTCAAATTTGAGGTGATATTAAATTGAGAAAGTTCCATTTATTTCAATTAAGGAAGAATTGCTAAGATTAAAAAACTTCATTTTCTGTTCATTTTTGCGAAATTCCAACGTTTGCCAATTTAGCCGTATAGATTTTTTTACAAGATTCACATAGAAAATAGATTATTGAACTCATCTTCTCAGCTATAAGATTTTGATAAATTCCTTGCTTCCAATCTCGTGAAGCTTCACCAATCTCCTTTATTAACAGACGGTAGATCTTATGACCACCAATTTCTATATCAGTTATTCTTTTTCTATCATATACTTGAATATCTGCATTGTTAGCATGCACAAGATATCCAAACTCAGTTATAGCTTCCAGTATAGATCTATTCAAATTATATAGATATTCTAACACTTGTAATTGCATTTCTATATGACTTTGTGAAAGAAGTGATAATAAATCAACCATCATCTTTGATACATTTTTAAGATTAGAAAAAATGGGATCATACTGGTTAATAGATAATTCGTATCGATCTTCAGGCGTATAGATGGTAGTTGTAATATCATCAATGAAATTGACAATATTTTCATAGAGTGTTTCCACCATTTCTAATCTTTCTTCCATTCCTGGATGATAGAGTAATGTAAGTGTAACCAAATCAGCTATTCTTACCATTGTGTCACTTACTAAAACTGCACAATGTACTATCGTATTTGATATATTCGATGGGTTCTCCTTAGCTGTCATCCAAGTCCCACAACAAATAAAACATAAAACAAGTATAAAGATGTTGTGCAAAAAAATTCTGTCTAAAAAGCGTTTTAAAGAAAAAGGGGAAAGAATAAGAGGATTATGGTTTTCTGACTGAATTCATTGGAAAAACTATGACTATAGTTTGAATGATCATTTCTCCACTTGATAGAGTTAATTGCATAGAATATCTGCTGAAATTATTCTGTTTAGATTCCTTTAGCGAGAAATCTTTTGGTAGGGTTGATCCTTCTGTAATATTGTTTATCGAAATGAAAGCATCAACAGTATAGTGATCTGAACCTATATCATCAAATTCTGTATCACTTGTAACTGTAGAATTGATCAAGGTGTCTGCAAAGTATTGATTAACAAAGATGAAATCAATTCTTGTTGTGAGAGTTGATATGTGAAGTGAATAACCAGGATCTGATGGATTTAGCATTCTAAAAACATCTGTGAAATTATGAGTATCAGAAGAATAATTTCCATATATAGGATCATCTGGATATAGAATCATTGTTACTGGCCCTGTTCCAAATTCTTCGTGTTTATCTCCTTCTAGAGCACCAATATCATCTGGAGAATTGCAGTTTAAATCACCAACATACATTAAGGGTGCATCACCTACAACTTCATCCATATAATTTATGATGGCTTCCTGTTCTCGATCTCGTGTGTTTCTCTCTGATAGACTTTGACCAGCTTTGAGATGAATTGCAATTATATGCACCTCTTTACCTTCAATATCAACAACAACATGTAAAAGAGCATGGGTTAAATCAACAGTACTGTCATCGTCTGCGTGAAGAATTTCTGCTTGGTTCACTTCTAGTATTGGATATCGACTAAGTATAGCTTCTCCTTGAGTATTCCAATATATATCTTGAGTTGTATAACCTACATATGGTGCCTCATTATAGAAATACCCATTGAATAATGTAACATACTCAACCAACTGTTTATTCTCCTGATTGTCCCAGTCCCCAGTTTCAACAAATACAGCTATGTCCGGATTTTCAGCTTTAACTACATCTTTCCATTCTGGATTAGCTCCACTCTCATATACATTATAATTAAGTAACTTGAACATATCAGTAGGTACAGAGTCTAGAAAATTATCCACTGTAACAATTATAGAGTCTTCTGCAAAATTCCCAGCTCCATCTGTTACTCGAACAAGTAGAGAATGATACCCATCTTCATATCCAATAGTATCCCAATCATAACTTACATTATTCGAAACGAGATCATCATCAATATACAACTCAATAATTTCAATTTTTGCAGTATAAGCACCCGTATCATCCATTAAGTATTCAATACTGTGTGTCCCAGAAACAATATCTAGGTTGAGGGGTGAGCTGAATTCTACAGTAGGAGGAGTTCGATCAATTCCAAAATAAACAAGCAAAACAGTCGAAGAGACAAGAATTACTCCTATAATGCCATAGAAAATTATCTTATTAGTTTTCTTCTGTAGAAACTTCATTAGAATATTATTTCACAATCACTTTTTAAGAACTATGTTTAATTAATCGTATTGAGACTTGTAAAATGGTGTAAGTTAAATGAAATACATTGAACTCAGAAGACACTCTAAAAGAAACAAATCCTCACCACATCTTTCTCAAGAAGGCGTAAGATTAGCAAGAGAAATTGGTGATAGATTAGGTCCCTATTACAAAGTATATTCAAGTTATGCCCCACGAGCAATCCAAACAGCTGTTGCAATGGGTTTTGCAGTAAATGAAATAAGTGATGAAATTAGTATGACACCAGCTGGAATTGAAAAGGAAATTAAATGGGGAATGAACTTTGATGAGTATGCAAACGTGATAGAGAAAGGTTACAAAACAGCAAAATATTCAAACGAACTAGTTTCCTATTTACTGAAGCTAAGTAATCCTATGCCTGAAAGTAGCACTTTGCTATTGATCAGTCATGGAGGATTAATAGAAATTGCGACTATTGGTTGTGTTCCAGAATTAGATTATACCCTGTGGGGTGAGGCATTAGATGAGTGCGAAGGGGTCAAATTAACTATTGAAAATAAGAAGTTTACAGAAGCAAGATTACTAAGAATAAAAAAATGAAAACAAATTAATGCTGCTGAAGAAGTTTAATCTGCTGTGAAAATTTTTCCTATTTCATGTGCCCACTCTTTTATTTTATCCCAATCTCTATTATCAATTTGGAATTCAGGTAAACGAGTAAGTAATGCTTGGCTTGCAATTTTAGGTAGTTTTTTCTTTGGAACTCTTCCTCCAAACGCTGCTTTAGCTACAAAATTGACTTCAGAATATTCAGATATAACATCTTCCAAGAAATTTTTGAACGCATGATTATAGAGTTCTTTTTCTCCTGCAAAGCTAGATGAAATAAATACGGCAACTTTCTTACCAGTCAAATCCTTCGTCAGGAATTTTTCAGAGTTTTTAGTCCATTTTCCATTCTCAATTCCACTAGCTAATATAATGTTATCAAACTCTTCTAAATCTGGACAAGCTCTATAGTTTTCAAGATCCCATATTTCGACTTGAATTTTGTAATCCTTTTCTAGTATCTTTTGAATTACCGCACATGCTTCAGGGGTTGCCCCATACCTAGTTCCATACACAATTAAAGTTTCGTTCAAACATATCACCTTAGAAATTATAAAAAGGTTTTTTCCTTGACTTAATCATATTTCGATTTATTCTTAAATATATTCTTTTACCCATTAATGCAGTTATTTGGAAAAGAGGTTGTTGAGGAAAAATCATATGTTTGGACTTTTCCCATTTTCAGTATTCTGAATTGTAC
>JAGXNV010000056.1 GCA_019894795.1 Candidatus Heimdallarchaeota archaeon
GTTGAAAGACCTCTAAATTTATCCAGTCATGAGTTCCTCCAATAGCTTGAGTGAATTGCTGTCTTTTGGTTGGAGCTCTCCGAATATCATGTAAGGCAAGCATCAAACGGGCAAACATTTCAATAGGTGTTTTACCTGTTTGTGAAGTTGAAAATCTTGCATATCCCCGTTTTACTACTATTTCAATACATGCTGAGAACAATGATGCTAATTTGTCTAATAATTTTATGTTTCCTGTAACATCAGCAACATAACTCATTGTTATATGTAGTGGAGTAGTTCTTGATCTCAAGTTTGGTGTAAATCTGTTTAGTTTATTTATGAAATCCCATTCAGTATCCTCGAAAATAGAATTCCTGAACTCTTCTATTTCAGCCATCCTTTTGTCGAATATTGTTGGGTCGAACAGACTCACAGAGTACATAACGTAAAATTGTTCATAAGACATTTCTAAAGTTTCTAAGGTTTCAACAATTGCTGATAAGTTCTCTAAAGGTTTACGTAAAGTAACAGGCACCGTACCTTCCTTTGTTGCCATGATCCATTCAGTATCAAGATTATAACCAATGCTGTGGAAGAATTCCAATACGGTAGCTGTCTCATAAACAGGATTAATTTCTCCCCAATACCCCTCTTCATTTACTCTTTTCTTCAGAGCAGTGATACCTTTAGCGAATGCTTTCTCAATTGGTAAATCTCCTAATTTTTTAGCTTTTAACTTCTCTTCTAATTGGGAAAATTGGTACTCTAATCCAAATACTTCTGATCTTGTAACTCTAGGGGTTGAATAGAGGAAATATGCTGTCTCAATTACTCCTAATAAGAAAAATAATACTATTAATGATATGTTTGATCCACTTATTGTTCTTGAGAGATAGAGAGCTGGGATAGTAGCATATAATACTATAACAATTAAAGAAGTAACACCTATTATAGCTAAGAATTTGTTTGTGTTTTCTCCAAAAATGTCTAAATGATAATGAGCTTCAATATAACTTAGAATTAACGCTATCTCCACAAAAAGACCAATTGGAAAGAAAATATATTTTCCCGCTGGAGAGAAAGCATTAACAGACTCTTCGCTCCATGTAAGTACAAAGAAATATACAAGAGTGATAGCAAAGATTGTTATACCAAATAATACTGTTTCAAAAAATCTTCTTACACCAATTTTTTGACCAAATTTCAAAACTCTTGTGTATATACGGTATGTCTCATAGGTCATTAGAAAAAGTATTCTCTTCAAGATATAAAAAAATTGCTGAAAAACAGTGAAGTTTATGCGATAATTACAGCAATAATTATAATGATGAGTGATATTACAGTAATAGTGCCTATTATCCATAACCATTCTTTAAATAGCTTTGGAACAGATTCAGGATTTTCTCTCTTTCTCATGCGGGTAGCTGCAGCTATGCCTGAAACAACTAATGGATAAAGTGTGAAAACAACATTTATTGGGTTAATTTTTCCACTTAGAAATACTGTAACTAATGATACAATGAATAGTGCAAAACTAGTTATTGATATCAAATCTAGTATTTTATCACTAAATTCGATTTTTCCATATTCTTTTCTGATGTTGCTCAAAGTATCGCGTATTGTCTGTCTAACACTCATGATGGTTCCCTTGAATTGGCTTTCGTTCTAATGACGGAAAATCTATTTATAAGAGTTTTTGTTTCAAATCAAAATTAATCTTCGATCGACTCGATTCTAACCCCAGAAGATCTTTCAATCTTTTCAATTATTTTCATGTTCTTAGTTATTGAACCTATGACTGCAACTTTCAAATCAAACCTTGTTTCTGCTAAGAGAATAATAACAGCTTTAGCTAGGGGATCAAAAACAATATCTCCTTTCTTACCTATTTTCAAAGGTTTTTCTGCAGCATAATAGAAACTTACAGGTATAACAAAAAGATCTCCTCGCTTTAACCCTCTAGAGTTTACAGGTAAACTTCTATTAAATATCTCTGTAAGGTGTGGGCCTTTAACCCTGATTAACTCTCCTTCAGCATCTCCCATGTTAGGAAAAATAAATTTAATTTTGTACAAGTCACCAGTCATTACGTTTTTTAAAAAAAACCACCTCTATTTATATCTATCTCCTCAACTTGATTTTTGTACAAATTTACATTTATACAAAAAGACCCCAGCTTTCAATTTTGTACAAGAAGATCATTCATGAACTTCTGTCTTTTCTCATGAAAAAATAATGAATCAACAATAAAGGCTTAAATTTCTTGATGAAATACATATATTAATGGCTTTGTACATTAAGATTTTAACAGACCTTCTTGAATTAGGCGTGATAGCGATGTCGAGGTACATTACCCCAAAAATCGAAGTAAAGGATTTATTATTCGTATCAGACGAAGAATCAGAAATAAAATGTGGAAAATGTGAAAAGCCGATGAGTTTCACTGTTTATTACAAAGATAAAGAGACTTATGATTTTCTTGTTTGTAAGGGTTGTGAAGTATATCTTCAAAGAATCATTACTGAAGAATAATCTTTTTTTTGAAATATTACGTAGTAAGGGAAAAATTAAAAAATTAAGACGATTTGAAGAGTTGTAGATATCATTTTAGCTCCGTAGTCTAGCGGTCAAGGATACGGGACTCTGAATCCTGAGACGGGTGTTCAAATCACCCCGGGGCTACCATTATTCTTTTTCATCTTTCTTTAGATTCCCGACTGTGGCTGTTGTTTCTAACATCTTCTTTAGAGGGAGAATGCCATCAAAGAAGAAATATTCTTTCCCTTTGTTATCGGTTCTCTTTGCGCTTTTTTCAAATAATTTGCCTATTTTATTCATATATTCTAATCTAATCACTTTGAAATCTTTAATTTCTTCATCATCAAAAAAAAGAAACTGAGCATCTGGAGCTTCCTCACCAATTAGAAGTTCCTCTAGACAATCCTCCTGCTCATTAATAATATTTACCTTTTCCAGAAGAATATCTAGATACGGTTTTATCAAATTTATGAAATTTGAAAGTATGAGGAAAGAGACTTGGTATGTATTGATAAGCGATCTATAATATTGCATCCTCTCTCTAATATCTCTTGGAATTTTTTCTCCTATAACCAGATCGATTTCGCTTCTATTAAATCGATAGTAAACTGGATTGATTCTCCCCTTAATTCCAACTTTTTCTTCTCTTGAAGAAAGTAGTTTATCTTGTTTCATCTCTTTTAAATGTCTAGAAACAGTGGCTTTGCTCTGCTTAACATACCTTGTAATCTCAGTTACATTCATTTCTTTATACATCATGAGTAGTGCACATATCTCTGCACGAATTTTATGTTTTGAAATCTTAAATATTGGATTATTTGTGAAATCTGTTTCTTTAATCATCTTTCGATCACTTCTGAAGTTTTTTGCAACGTTTCAATTTAATGCACATATGAAACGTAAAGTTTATAAACCTTATTGTTCTGTGTTATATTAACGTATCATAAACCTGCAAAAATGAAACGTAGCCGTGAGACAAATGATAGAACTAGAAAAAATAAGTAAAATACCTTCGATTGATGGACTTAAGATAGATAAATATGGGAAAAGCATTTTGTATATCTCCAATAAATCTGGATCTCCGCAATTATATAGGAAATGCATAGAAAACAATTCCGAACCAAGCATGATAAGTTTTGGAGAAGAGTATGTGAGCAATTTTGTTTTATCACCTGATGAAGAACAGATTCTCTACAAAAAAGATTCAAAGGGTGATGAAATCAGTCATCTCTATCTTACAGACCTTAAAAATATGAATAGAAAGCAAATTTCAAAGGATGCATATAGAACTTTCCCAGTTATATGGAATCCATCTGGAAAAAGCGTTATACGCTCAGTTATAACAGCTGATGGTTGTGGAATTGAAGAAATTAATATCGAATCACTGGATTCTCAAATCCTGTTTATCTCTCCAACACCTTATCTCTCACTTGCATTTTCTAGTGATGGGAAGAGGCTAGCTGCAACACATATGCAATCTATGGTTAATTCTCAAATATTAATTATTGATTGGGAGAATAAAAAGGTTGAACACAATATCTCTTTTTCAGATAATTCCTCCGAGAAATTACCCTCATGGTCGCCAGATGGAGAAAAACTAGCCGTATTAAGTAACTCAAAAGGTCAACTCCAAGTAATCATTTACTATATAGATTCAAAAATAACTAAGTGTCTAACATTAAACCAAGAGACCGAAGTTTTCCCAGATTCAGGTGAAACTTTATGGAATCCAGATAGTAGTTCTGTTTATTACATTATTAGTAAACATAGTCAAACTCAAATTATTGAGCAGTGTATTAATAATGGAAATTCTACAACTGTTCCTTTTCCTAAAGGGTTAGTAACAGAACCTGATCTAAGTAAAGACGGTAGATTCCTAGCAATAAAACATTCTGCAATTAATTTTCCCACAGAGATTTACTGTTATAATCTAGAAACTAATAAAATGGAGGAATTTTCAACTCTTAGTGATGAACAGTCCTTAGTAGATCTACCAAAAGTACAGTCTGTGTGGTATGAATCATATGATGGAAAAAGAATACATGCATGGTATATGCCTTCAACTGATAGAACATCTAAAAGAGGAGTAGTATTAGTTCATGGAGGTCCAGCCTGGCAACATTTTGATAGTTTTGAAACAGGATTAGAAGTTGTAGCACTTTCTCTTAGTGGATTATCCGTGATAGCTCCCAATATTCGAGGTTCTACAGGATATGGAAAAGAGTTTCAGGAGAGCAACATTGGAGATATCGGTGGAGCTGATTTAGAAGATGTTGTATATGCTGCTCAAACACTTAAAGAATTACTTGGTTCTGATAACTCCAAAATTGCCATCATGGGACCTTCATATGGGGGATATTTATCATTACTAGCTCTAACAAAGAAAGCAAAAATATTTGATGCGGGAGTAGCTATCTCACCAATAGTTGATTTAAGTGAGATGTATAGGTCTTCAGACAGAGCTTATAGGATGTTCCTAGAAACTTATTTAGGTGGAACTCTAGATGAGAAAGAGGAATTGTATATTGAACGATCGCCTTCTACTTATGTGGAAAATATTCTGTCACCTGTAATTATAGTGGCTAGCACACAAGATTCCCGAACACCATTTGAACCAGTTGCTGACTTCATTTCAAAATTAGAGAAACAGAATCACACTCATGAATTAATAAAAATAGAAGAAGCAGGTCATAATTCTATACTTGCAAAAATTGATGTTAAAACATATTTATTGAAAACAGTGATTAGTAAACTAAATGACTACTTAATATAGTTCAATACTTGTAAGGAAACTTTATTAATCCTTTTTCCTCTCTTTATTCACTGATAAGGAGGTGCTATAGACAAATGAATGCTGGAAATAATAGTCTAAAAGAATCAATCATTTGCAACTTAACATTACTATGGCACCTAAAATCACTAGTGTGATTTTTCTTACTTTTTCTTTACGCCACCTATTCTGATATTTTAGACTATGTTGTCTTTTTTTGCCTATCCCATCTTTATGGAAGTGAAACAAAAGTGTTAAACGAAAAATATTGGAACAAACGAGAACAAGGAGAAGAAATCCATGAGCTATCTGCTCAAGAAGCTTTAGCGGAGGCTATAGAAAATGATCTTCTAGTTGAAGCTCGTCAAATTATAGGACAAGGAAAAGAAGCTTTTGTCTGTTGGGGTAAAGATAAATTTGGTAGGTCAGTAGCTATCAAAAGCTATAAACTCTACAGAACTACTCACAGAGGGGTTATACATGGTACCCATCGTACTTCTCCGTATGAAGTTATCAAGCATTTTGCAAAGCTTGAATTCTATAAGAACCTGTATGCTTACAAAGCAGGATTACCCGTACCTCTACCATATAAATGGGCTGGATATAGTTATTCAATGGAATTGATTGGATCAGAAGAGGGACCAGCTCCTTTACTTTCTGATATGAATAAGAATTCCTTTGATGATCCAACAGAAATATTGGAAAAATGTGTAGATATACTGCATGATATGTTTCAAGCTCAATTTGTACATGGAGATTTCAGTGAACATAATCTTCTGTGGCACAATGAAGAAATGTATGTGATAGATTTCCTCCAATCAAAGAGATTTGCACTTAAAGATGCTGTTCATAGAAATTCTCCCTTAATTCCTTTGACAAGAGCTTATAGAATCCTTAGAAAAGATCTGAATGCAATTCTTCCTTATTTCTCAAGGTTATTCAGAGTTACAGTTAACTATGAAGAAGTCTTAGAATACATCTTAGGAGATATCAAAGAAAAAGTGGACAAAGAACTTGAGTTAATTAGCGAAGTAACATAAATAAAATTAAATTATGGGAACAATTGTTCCTCTTTTTATTAGAAATAAGTGTTAATAATACTTGCAACAGTTTGTAAACCATAACTGTCCATAAGAGCTGTAAATTCTTCATTAACTTCTTGAAGCATCTCAAATGCAAGATCTCGTTTCTCGGGAATGGATCGTAGATAGAACTTTGCAATCATCATTCTTGCCCAAGTATCAATATCTTTCTCGATGGGTTCTTCATTTGCAAGTTTAGCTGTTTCTTCCAATATTTCTAAAGCTTTTACCGTGTCCCCCCTGATAAATTCACTAATACCTACTAACCATTTAGCCCAAAGCATAGGTCCTTTTTTACCTATTTCTTGGCGGATTTCATAATCTTTTACAGCAGCAAAATAACCTGGTTTAATGAGTCTTGTATCTACTCCATCATCCATATTTGGAAAGCAGAAAGAAGCTTGGTTGTGATATAAAATTCCTGCAGCGAGTTTGTTTTCGTTATCAAGTGCGATTTTAACGGCAATTTCTGTAAATTCAATTATCTCATCAATAGTTTCTATTTGTTTTCCAACAGGTGGATAACCACCACCTATTTCCTTAAGCTGAATTTGAATGTCGCTTAGAACTTTGATAAGCTGTTCATCGGTCCCAACATTATCTGAAATGAGGGTTATGAGGTTATCTTTGTCTCCCCTTCTAATCATTTCTAAAACAGTGTTAGATAGCTCTTTAATCTTCATTATACTCAGATAGAAGTTAATGTGGGTAAATATATAACTTCTCTTTTCACATAAATTTACTCATAGAAACCAATGATAAAGAGTAAAGAGAATATTACCTAAGAAAATATTGATAACATAGCCAATAAGAAGAAAAACTATTCCTGGAGGTAAAATTTTTACCCAAATATTCTCTCTTTTTGTTTTTTGGATGAAAGTTTCGACTTCTTCTTTGTATTTTTCTTCCTCTTCAATCTCAGGAACTTGCATGAAATGTTTAATTTCCCACTCTTCTTCTTCTACATTATAAACCTCTGAATAAACAATATCTGTTCTGTCTCTTGCTTTTTCAACTGGAATCAGATATCCAGAAATCATCATTAGAATCTTACTCGCGAAATTAGCATTTGTATCCTTGAACAGCTCTTGTTTCTTTATTTTCAGATAAATATTGTAGAAAAGCAAAGGTAGAGGATAAATTAAAACTAATGTTAATAGCCAGTTAAAAAATGTATTGAAAATTGGTGGTACAAAAGCATAAACTGGTGTTGATGTTAATTCAAATACAAAAGGATAGATTGCAGTATTGAGAGATAAAGCCATAATAGCTTTAGCATCAGCTCCACCCATCATTCCTGTATAATAGAGAATTAAACCTATAGCAATACCTACTCCGAGATTAATACCAATTATAGTTCCATCCATTCCTTTATTTTCAGAAAAAATGATATATATTATCGTAGTTATCAACCCTACGATTGCCATAATAATCCAAGGGATATCTGATACTTCCCTTTTGATTAAGTCCATATACGAACCAAATAGTAAGCAAAGAATGACTGTTCCCATTTGTATAAGTAACATAATAAAAGTAATCTCGGCCATAAGCATCACAAGTTCTTATTTGGTATGTTGTATGTCTTTCACTTATTCTTCTTTTATAGATTTTGTTTATAGGTAAGGTTGAGCTGTGATGTCGGAAAGTTAATATTATTACTCAAAGAATCTTGATTGAACATATATCTTGTTGAGGGTCATCAATTGAGCAATAGTAATTTTGAACAAATCCCAGTCATTCCCTTAGATTCTGTTGTTAAGAAACTGAACCTGGTTTTAGGGAATAAAATGATTTTGATTGCTGGAAGATGCAAAGCTATTTTCGATGGAAGGATAAAATCTACTCTGGGTGAAGGTGATAGGTTTCTTCAAATAAAGAGAGATCTTTCTATTGTTCTTCATGGACCTATTGGTGTAAAACCACTTAATTGGCAAAAACCTCAAGCTGGTCCAATAGAATTTAAGGTTTCCAATTCGCTCTTAGAAATGATTACTCATAGGACAAAAACAAAAGAAACTCTCATCATTACATTCACTAATCTTGCAAATATCTCTGTTTGGCATGCAATAGATGAAACTGAATTGGAAATATATGGTGATGAAAGTGATTTAGTTAAATATCTTGTAGCTAATCCAGATGAGATTGAAAAAGGCTTTCAAGTCCTTAGAACTGAATACAGCACTGATGTTGGTCCAGTTGATATTAGAGGAATGAGTGAAAGTGGAGAAGCAATAGTAGAAGTGAAAAAACGAAATGCCTCTCCCGCAAATGCCCATCAGTTAAAGAGATATATAGAATATTTTGAAAGCACAGAGAAGAAGACGGTTAGAGGGATTCTTATTGCTCCAGAATTTCCTCAAAAGGTGTTAGCTTATCTAGAACAAAATAATCTGGAAGCTAAAATTGTTCATTGGAAAGAGATATTTCCAATCATAAAAAGACCGAAAAGTGCAAAATTGGAAGATTTTTTCGATAAAAAAAATAAATGAGCGTGTTTTACTAATTTTATTTCTACTCAGGAGCACATGGCCTTTCAGGAAGAACAGCCCAGAGAACGAGGTATGCTAACCCAATTGAAGATGCCGTGAAGACGAATATTAGAACAGCAAGTAAACGAACCGTACTTGAGTCCATGTTTAACTGCCTTCCAATACCTGCACATACTCCTCCCAAAACTCTATCGTCTGTACATCGAACTAGTTCCCCTGGCTTTTCCTGTGGAGGAACTTGCTGTTGTGCTTTTGCTGATGGTACGGATTCTAAATCTGTGCCACATTTACCACAGAATCTTGCGTTTTCAACATTTTCTATTCCACAATTATAACATTTCATGTAATCACGAGTACTAATTACAAAACTAGTTTTAAAATATATTCATTCGATTATTAGGACCAATCATGTTAAACCTTGTAGATTAATTTTATATACTACTTTATAATCAATGAGAAAATATGCTGTCCGAATTGTTTATCATCATAAACCCAAATGCGAATACTGGCAAATTAGGAAAAAAACTAGAATCTGCTTTCACATTAGCTAAAGAGTATTTAGGGGATTTTGAATATGCTGTTACAGAAAGACCTCAACAAGAAACTGAACTAGCAACTGAAGCAATTAAAAAAGGTTACAAAATCCTAGTAGCACTTGGAGGAGACGGGACTGCAACTAATATTGGTGATTCAATCATTGGACACCCAGATGTGACTCTAGGTTTGCTTTCAGCTGGTTCAATGTGCGATTGGCACAGGACTCACTCAATTCCTTACGATTTAGAGGGAAGTCTAAAGATTCTTGTGGAGGGACATAGTGAAAAATTCCCTGCAATAAAGTGTTCAGGAGATAAAACGCATTATGCATTTGATATGACTGATGGAGGGTTCACAGGTAAAGCTGCAGCTGCGGCCCATTATGAAATGAAATGGATGAAAATAGGACTCATCAAGTATAATTATTTAGCTCTTAAATACGTCTTAAAATTCAAGAATACTTCTGCAAAAATCACTTTGGATGACAGAGATCCAATTGAAATTCCAGATCTTACTAACGTTTTCGCTGCAATTGGTGATGATATATCGGGTTTTCATGTCATGCCAAGTAATGGTGCGTATAGTCAGAAAAACAAAGATCTGGGTGTAGTTATAGCCCATGGAATGAAGGGACTGAATCGTGTTAAAATGCTAATCAAAGCAATTCCTGGAAATCATGTGGGGATGAAAGGTATGCATTTTGATAGATGTAAAAAGATGATTGTGGAAACTGAATTTCCATTGTGTTGGGAGAATGAGGGTGAGATCTACAATGAAAATAGTAAAAAGGTTGAAATTGAAAGAATTGATGATGCCATAAAAGTAATAGTTCCAAAAGACAGAACTTACAAAATAGACTATAATGAAGAAATTTATCTCCAGAAATTTGAAGAATCATTTACTAAAAGAAAATTCAAAAAATTTACGTGAGAATTGTTTATAACTTCTATGAATACTATTTTAACCCCCTTTCCTTAATTCTTCACTTATTATTTTTATAGTAAAATATTTTACAAAAGTCTATTGGAAAAAAAGAAACCTTAAAAGAGACTATAGCTATTTTTCAATAGTCTCAAATAAATGGTAGATGATGAATATGTCTAAAGAAGAAAATGCTATTTACATAGGACGTAAAGAAACTATGAATTACTGTCTAGTCGTTGTAACCATTTTCAACAAAGGCGAAAACAACTGTACTATCCGTGCAAGAGGACGATCCATTAGTAAAGCAGTAGATGTTACTGAAATTACTCGTAGAAAATTCCTACCAGATATGATAGAAATCTCTGATGTTAAAATTGGTTCAGAAGTATTGGATGGCGATTATGGTCCAAAAACTGTTTCAACCATAGATATAACACTAAAACGAAAATCAAGTGAAAAATAGGCAATAAAAATGCTTATTTAACAAATCCTTTTTTGTTTTGTACATAACTGCAGTTAAATTTAACATTAATTGAAAATCTTGTTAATAGCTTCATCCAGTTTTTGATCTTTCGGTGAACCATCAAATGCAATCACCTTGTTAATACAGACAATTCTATTGCAATAAGCTCTTAGTATCTCAATATTATGTCCAACGGTGATGATAGTAATTTTGTGTGTGTGGTTAAGATGAAATAGAAGTTCCATAATATCCTCTGTCATTCGGAAATCTAAAGCAGATGTAAATTCATCTAATAACAATACTTCAGCTTCAGCTGCTAAAGCTTGAGCTATGAGAACTCTTTGTTGTTGACCTCCACTAAGGTGTCCTATAGGTCTATCTGCAGATTGTTCCATATCTACTAATTGCAAAGCTTCCATAGCTTTTTGTTTATCAACTCTTGTAATCCTTCTTGCTAACCCTGCTTTCGCATATCTTCCCATTTCTACTACATCTTTTACTAGTGCTGGGAAATTTCTGTCAATATTAGTAATTTGAGGAACATATCCTATTCGAAATCTAATATAAGCTGGAATTGTATCTGTTATTTCTTGGTCATATAACATCATTCTTCCTGCAATCGGTTGAACCAATCTTACCATCGTTTTTAGTAAAGTAGTTTTTCCGCTACCATTTGGACCACAAATTCCAATAAAATCTCCTTTGTTTACATCTAAGTTGACTTCATATAAAGCTGCAAAATCACCATATACCACACTTATATCTTTCATGCAAGCAACTAGATCACTATGTGATGATACTTCTTCTTTCATTCTTCTTCACCCTCCATTTCGTGTTTGTGTGTCGAAGGAGAACTTTTTTCCTTCAAGTCGTTTTTATAAATTATCAGCTCTCCTTCACTATGCTTATGTGGTATCTCTTTAGCAACACAACTTTCCTCCAAACAGAATTGTCTACCGTTAATAGTTTTAGAGCAATACTCACAATTCTCAATATCGTGCCCTGTTCCAGATCTTCTTCTTTTAGGGGACACTATAAAAGATATTGCGAAGATTATAGTTGCAACACCAACAATAGTTGACCCTGAAGGTAGATCCCAGATATATGAGAACAGCAATCCTAGAAAAGCTGAAATTACGCCAAATAGTGCTGACAACAGAAGCATTTTGTTTAACTTAAATGTCCATTGATAAGCTGCTGCAGCAGGCGTAACTATCATTGCAAAAACCAAAATTGCTCCTATTGCTTTCAAAGAAATGTCGATTGTTATTGCTACGAGCACAAGGAATAGGTAATTAAGAAATCTTACAGGAATTCCTGCAACTGAAGCCATTTCTTCATTAAAGGTTATTAAGTAAAATTCCTTCTTTAGAACACCAACAATGAGTAAAACACCAACAGCTACGAATATAAGTAAGATGAAGTTTTCCCAAGATATGAGAAGAATATCTCCAAACAATATTGATGTTACATCAGTCGAGTAAAATGGCATCATTCCAATGAAAAGTATAGCTAAAGCCATGAAACTCGTAAAAACTATACCGATAATTACTTCATCTTTCATTACTTTCTTTTCATTAACATACCCAACTCCTACTGAAGCTGTTATACCGAAAATAATTACTGTGATTAATGGATCTATACCTAGTAGAATTCCTAACGCAGCACCCGCAAAAGCTGAATGTGCAATAGCTTCACCTAGAAACACCATACCTTTTAACAACACAAAAACTCCAATAACACCTCCAAGAATTCCAATGATAAGAGAAGTAATCATTGCTTTGATCATTAAAGGTGTTCCAAGTGCGTATAAAAAATCAAGAATAGATGCCATATATATTGAAACTGTTTAAAATATATAATAATTTTGGGCGTGAACAAAAATTAATATAAGCAAATCTTCCTTTTTTAATCCAATGAGAATTTCCATGAAGAGAATTATTGGTATAATATCATCCATTTTCCTAGTACTAACTTCACATACTTTGACTGCAAACACAAATGAAGATATGAATTATTTTACAAATGCTGACGAACCAAGCAGCGTGATAAATGTTGTAACCACTCTGTCCATAATTTCTGATTGGGCAGGTCAAATCGGAGATTCACTCTTTACTCCTATATCTGTTGTTACAGGGTCAGAAGATCCTCATACCTATTCTCTAACATCCGGTGAAATTCTAATGATAGGTGAATCAGATTTATTTATTAGATTTGGTTTACCTGGTCTGGAACCATGGGTACAGAGTGTTTTAGACGCGTTCCCTTCACTAAATGTTTTGTCTCTTGCTTCAGAAGAAATGATGATTATTGATCCTGTTACTGGTGTTTTGAACGAACACTTATGGATGAGTCCAATTATAGTTAAAAGTTTTGTATCCAATATTACAACTTCAATTATTTCATTAGATTTTGTTAACAGAAATAGCTACGAATCTAATAGGGATTCATATCTTTCAGAACTCGATGAATTGATTTTTGATATCGAAGAT
>JAGXNV010000057.1 GCA_019894795.1 Candidatus Heimdallarchaeota archaeon
GAAGATATCTATCAAAGGCATCAACATCTTTGATTAATTCAACAAATTTATCATCAGAATATTGTTTCTTATCTGAATGATAGATGGTTGCTTTAACAATTAGTTCAATTTCATCATCAGATATAAATCCGTAATTATCTCCAATTTTCTTGTTATAGTTCTTAAGAAAGCCTCTAACAAGATCAACTCCATTTGGACCATGATTCTTGAATTTTCCTGTTTCGATAATCGCAAGGTCATGAATTGCTCCGGCAATTCCAGCAATTTCTGGATCTAGACCCCGTTTTATAGCAAGTAGTTTCGCCAATTGAGAACAAGAATACATGTGCATGATACTCCATTCTATAGGTTGATCTCTGCCAAAATTTGATTGTACCTTGGCTTTTTCTAGAAGCATTTCGAGAATAAAATTTAGACGCTTTGCTGGTAATTCAGTAACATCTATCATTTCTATCAATCTCAAAAATGTATTTAACAATTTAATACTTTCTGAAAGAAAAGGAAAAATGAAAATAGATTATATATACGCATCTACAGCTGAATCAGGTATTTTGATTATTCCTAAACCGAATAGGTAGGGTCCCGCATGACATATAATATTCGCCCCTATAGGTTCGTAGAGGAAATGTAAAGGTTTATACTGCTTTCTTATTTCCTCTGCAAAAGCTTCAATTTCAGGATTTTCAAGACCATACATAATTACAATAACATAGTTTCCAAATTCTTTGGAATACAGCTCTGCGATAGCTCGAAATTTCTCCATACCTTCACTGTAGCTCTTAACTGTTCCAGCTGAAGTTATCTCTCCATCCTTTACAACTAGATGAGGTTTCAACCCCATTAAAGTTCCCAATAAACTCTTCGCAGCTCCTATTCTTCCTCCTCTTCGGAGATATTCCAATGTCTCTACCATGAAATGCACTTGGATACTCTTTTTCATTTCATTAATTTCTTCTATGACAGTTTCAATGGGAATTCCTTGATCTCTTCTTCTAATAGCATGATCAATCAGTAGAGATTGACCCCATGAAACTGTTTCTGTATCTACTGCGATGAAATTTTCAGTTTTCAAACGTTTAGCGGTCATTATCGCATTTTGTAATGTCGCTGACATTTTAGCGCTAATTCCTAAATAAAGTATTTTCTCATACCTTTCTAAACCTGCCCTTATTACTTGATCAAAATCTATAGGAGGTGCAACTGAAGTTGATGTTTTAGCTTTATCATTAATCATTTTATCAATAATTTCTTCTCTTGTAATAGTATCTCGATCTATATACTCAGTTTCTTCAATCATTATTCTTGTTCTGATTAGAAGTAAATCATGTTTTTTCATGTAATCTAGACTAAAATCTGCTCCAGAATCAGTCATGATACCAAATTTATTGGTCATAGCTCAAAATATCTTGGAGTAGTATAAAAATTATTACTTGAGATGGATTAATACAGCGCAATTTGTTAACACTAAACCTCACTTATTTTGATTAAGAATATTTATATTTCTGAAAGACACTACATACTTCATGGGAAAAAAACTAACAGCATTTTTGATTATATTTTTTGTTATTTTAGCAGCTGGTGGTGTAATTGGTGTTGACATCTATATGAGCTATCAGGATGTTCAAGAGAATATTGACCAATTCACGGTTGGTGCACCTACTTTTGATATTAGTTCAGATAATACTACCATTACTGTTACTGCTACGGTAGGAACGCCTAAACTAGGTTACATTCCTAAATCTATTAGATTAGATATTCAGCTGAAAAAGGGTGGTACGGAATACGGCGATATCCAACAAATAACAATCAAATTAGGTGAATCTGCTCCTGTGGAATTTGTTTTTGTTCTAACAACTGATGATGTAAACAATATAGGCTCAGGAGGAACAATAACTATTACAATAGAAATTTCAGCTATACCAGTCTATTTTGGTATTCCGCTAACATTTTTAACTCAAGATTTACCTCCTCAGGATATACTAATACCTTAAAATTGGAGTTTACTACACTCTAAACCCACTTTTTTTCTTTTTTGAATAAGTTTTTAACCATCTCATATTAATTTTGGTTGTGACTATTCTAGCTAACCATCTCAAGTGTGATTGTGTAAAAGTTGTGAAGATTGCATCTTGTCCAAGACCTCTTCTTTCTCCTACGCTTGAACAAGATAACTCCTATTTTCACTGCTCTTATTGCAAACTCGATTATTCTTGTAGTCAAGCAATAAAGACTGTGCATGAGAAAGATAAATATGGTTATCCACAATTGAAAAAGACTGTTTGCAGAAAATGTGATACTGAAGTTGAGAGAAGAAAATGGCCTAATGAATGAAATTATTTATTCTTTAGATCAATTCTATCTAGTTCAATTATAAAAACAGCACCCGAAGGTTTGTTGTCCTCGATTGAAACACTCCCACCAAATTTTGCTAATGTTAATTTTGCCAGATATAATCCCATTCCACTAGTACCTCCTTTATTCCCTTGAAAATTCTTCAGGAAGATTTTCTTCTTCAAATCATCTGGCACACCTATACCATTATCGATTATTTTTAGAATTACAACATTATTTATTTCTTCTACAGTTATCGTAACTTGAACTGAATCTGAATTTTGCTGAAATGCATTTTGAACAATATTTAATACTATTGGAAAAAGTAGTTTGTTTGCTTTAACATACACTGGATCGCTTGGCAAATTTAGATTTATACCGCTAAAAGAACGTTGAATTCCATCAAGGATATGGAGATCAGTTGGTTGGATTCTTAATGAATCCAAAATATGAGCTGGTGTTTCAAATTTTTTCTGCCTTTCCTCCATTAAACCTACTCTCTTTTTGATCATGTTTAGGAAGTTAGTTGTTGAGGTTTCTTCATAGAGTTCCATTGCATTATTGATAACACTTAGGTCATTTTGAATATCATGGTACCACAATTCAGTGACAGTTAGCAGATCCTTAGACAAATATTCTATTTCCTCATATCGCTGTTTGTAGAATTCTCTTTCCATATCAATGTTTCTCCAGGTTTTTACTTCAAATGTAGGATCATATGAGGCTATCAAACCAGTTATCATTGTGGAATAAAATATGAAACTCAAAACATCAGGTGTTAATGGTTGAAATTCTCCCACTAGTATGATGGAGTAAATTCTAGATACATCTCTAAATATCATCATTGCAAAACCTATCGCCAAGAATAACCAATAATACCCATACTTTAGTCTTAAATATAATGTTAGAAGAATTGCTAGAATAGCAAAGGCGATAAAATCTACTATTAGAACTATTACAAGAACCACAAACTCCGATGAGGTAAAAGTTTGTCCTAAAACGTTATAAAAATATGAAAGAATAGGCGATACCACAACTGTAGAAAAACTAACTAAAGCAATTCCTATGAAAAATGAAGACTTAGTGATATATTTGTAGTCTATTATTATTCGTTTTATTGAAATTCCTAAGAAAGAGAAATATGCTGCTATATAAAAAAATGACCAATAATTGAAATGTATAGTATTTGAACCTTCACTAAACAGGTTTTCAAATATTTGGTAGAGTAGAAGCATAGTCAAAGTAGTAGCTATCGTAATCACAAAATCCCTTTTTTCTTGATTTTCAGCTCGAAAAACGTTAATAATTCCTATGACAATGCCTATACTAGGTAAGAGTAATCCTAATACTTTCATATAAATGGGTAAATAGATGCTCCAGAGACTAATGATTAGTGGAAGAACACCCAAGAAAAACATTAAAAACCAAATGGATGCTAGTGCTCTAGTGCGCAAAATCAGAACCTAAACGATGTTTATAATTTATCTTATAAACCGTTGTTATAAGGGCAAAAAAAAAGCTGTTGAGTGTAGCGCTATGCACATGAAAAATCTATCATCAAGTTAGACATTATTGAAATTTGATAAGTAATTTAATAATTCATCCAATAAATCCTTTAAGTAAATTCTCTTCAGTTTTCTTTATCGCTATTTGAGTGATAAGCATTTAAATGTAGGATAACCAAGCATAAGATTGGCAACTTTCGATCTGTTCTCCTTGTTTCTATTCACAAGGATTAATATCTGTATTATCTCTCCTGCTAGACAACCTACTATAATGCTTACAATTGAACAAAAAAATTGCATAACAACCTAAGAACTAATAGCATTTATATGTAAGTCTGAAAATATTTGTAATATGACCTTAAAATGGAAATTTATAGTTAATCCTAATGCTGGGACACAGAGGTGTGTGGAAAGATGGGAAAAAGCTGAACCAGTTATTAAAAAAAGTGGGATTGATTATGATGTTGTCTTCACTGAAGCTCGCAAACAAGGGAAAGAAATAGCGACTAAAGCGATTAATGATGGTTTTAACAGAATTATAGTCGCAAGTGGGGACGGTGTTATAAATGAAGCAATAAACGGGATAATGTCTTTTCCAGAGAAAAAGAGAAAAGAGATTGCCTTTGGTGTTCTACCTTTTGGTACAGGGAATGATCTAGCGACTTATATGGGTATACCTTGGGATCCAGAACATGCTGCTAAAACTTTGATAGAGAAGACAGCTGTTTCACCTTCATCTATTGGTAAAGTAAAATATCATGATACCAAATTCGAAATTTATTTTGGTAATATGTTTGATTTTGGAATTTCCTCTTTGGTGAACTTAGGTAATATGGCTGGGGAAATGAATTGGATAAAAGGACCATCAAGATATACATACTTAGCAATAAAGAAACTGATAACAGTGAAACAAAGAAAGGGAACAATTAGGCTCGATGATGGAGAACCAATAGACTTCAAATTAATGCTTATTGCAATAGGAATTGGAAAATCCGTGGGTGGTGGCATGTTAGCCTGTGTAAATGCTCATCCTCAGAATGATTTCTTTGATGTATGTATCTCTCAAAATCTTACAAAGCCTAGAACTCTATTAGGTATTCAAAAGATTTTCAAAGGAGAGCATCTTAGTTTAAAGGGAATTCTTTACAAACAAGCTAAGAAAATTGAAGTGAAACTAGAAAGTCCAATCGGAATGGAACATGATGGTGAAATCTATAATGAAGATATTAGTTCTCATGTTGAAGTAAATATTATGCCGCAAGCTTACAATGTCCTGTACAATACTGAACATCCATCCATGTACTGGTTGACAGAAGAAGAACTTAAACAAGGTAAAAAGCCTGATGGAACTGCTACTAAAACCATGAAACATTGGGATGCAAGGATTTGGCAAGAGAAAAATTAATTGTTTAAAAATAGCATAACTAATTTATACAACTTTTTCTAAATTTGTAGTATATGAGTGATAAATTGGAGACATCTAAAGAAAATAAGACTAAATATAAAATCGACGATTTGAAAAGATTCATGGAGACTCGCAAAATGTTTCTAATTGTGCTCGTTTTCTCACAATTGTGGGTTTCTGTATTATCCTTTATTACAACTCAGTTTGTTTACATAAATACATTAGATTGCGAAGCTGCTACAATCTTAGCAAGAGTTATTCCTGTGGCTTTCTTTCTTGTACATGCTTTGAATGCTGCTTTTATTATCTATTTATATGAAAAGAAACATATCAACAATAAACTAGCTTTCTTCCTACCATTGACTAATCTGATAGTTTCTGGGATTGTGTTTGCTCTATTATATGTGATCCCAATGTGCTCATGATAGAATTCTCTATCATTGAACTTCCCTACAGTCCTAACGCTATAAGAATCATTGAATAACCTATACTAAGTACAGAAAAAGTGAGTGTCAGAGGTAACATCCTTTTTACATATTGCAAAAATGACATAGGATATCCTTCTCTTTTAAGAATTTCAAGTGCCATTAAAATAGTTATCGAACCTAAAGGTGTAAGAGCTCCTCCTATATTACCAGAAAGAACAAAACCTATCCATAGGCCTGTAGAAATCCCTAATGGTAAAGATTTGAAAATGTAAGAGAAAACTAGAGCCGCTGAAGATCCATTTAGAAATCCTGTTATGGGTAATCCAATGACACCTATAATGAGAGCTACCAGAATCTGACCGCTGATTGTAGGTTCCTCTCCTAAAACACCTCCTAGGATGGTATTCAGTGGAACAAGTGCACCAGCTGCTGTTAAAACACCCATTAGAACAAATAATGCAACAAAGAAAACAACAATATTCCATTCAACACCTTCTTCAAGGTAATGCTTCAAATCAGCTCTAAAGAGAAAAATACCTATCATTGTTGTAATTAATGCAACTAAGGCTACATCTATTGGATTGCCTTCAATACTAGTTAGTAGAAAACCGACGAAAAGAATACCTAGAAGAATTATAGATTTCCAAATATTCATGCGACTCTCAATTCCAGACCAGGGATTAATTCTTCCCAACTGTTCTTTCTTCTCTTCAGGTACTTTTATGAAAATTTCTTTCTTGTAAATTAGGAAAAAGAATCCAGTAGCTAAACCAAAGAAGATTATAGCGATTGGGAGCATATACGCCATGAAACGAATGAAATTCATTTCTCCTGCGTACAAATTGTAGAAGATAATATTCGGTAGTGAAGATACAGGTGTTGGTAGTCCTCCTATTATAGTATTAATGCCTACAAATAGTACAAATGGTTTCGGATCAATTTCAAGCTGTTTACAAATAACAACTGTCAATGATCCTAGGAGAATAATAGCACTTAGATTATCAAAAAACATCGAAACAAAAAATGTTAGTCCTCCTAAAGCTACGATTAGTTTTTTTGGATCTCCTTTAGTCAATTTAACCATAGATAACGAAATGAAATCGAAAAAACCAGCCCCTTTGGTTATTGCTACTATTATACTTACTGAGAAAATAATTACAATCGCTTCAACATTGACCGTTTTTGCCAAGGCTTCAAGATAGTTATGTGGTACAACTTCATACTCTAGATTATCGATGAACCCTGCTTCCCAATCCATGAAAATTAGATATAGAAGCGCAACTACTAGAGCACCTGTTACTGTGATTTTAGTTGCATCAACACCTTCTTTCATTAATAATAGAATTGTAGCTAGTACAATTATGACAATAATAATTGTCATTATATAATCATAATCCCCTAATATACCAGCCAATTGTTCACCTATACCCAATATTATGTTTGTTTCTGTGAATAGTAGTCACAGTATTATTTTATACTAAATTAATCTTGATAACAATGTTGAATTTGATATGCCTATTCAAATTCCATTCTAGAGGAAATTTCTTCTTCTTCTTCTTCTTCTTCTTCTTCAGTTTCACTTTCCTGAATTTCCGCTTGCTTTTTTATTTCTTCGATTACCTTCTCTTTTAGTTCTTTCTTAGGTTCTTTGAGATCTCGTTTAAGTTCGAATTTAATCTCTTCTTTAATCTCTTCTTTAATCTCTTCTAGAATAGAATCTTTGAGCTCTTCCATACTCTCTTCTTTCTTCAGTTCCTTTGAGACTTCTTTTTTGACTTCTCTTTTTGGTTCTTCTTTAATTTCTTTTTTGACTTCTTTCTTGATCTCCTCAAAAACTTCTTCTTTCACTTCTTCTTTCATTTCATCAATTTCAGTCATTTCGGTTTCCTTCTCGTCTGCTTTTTCCAATAAATCTAAATCGTCAAGCTGTTTCTCAACTTTAGTGTCTATATCATTTTCTTGTATTTCATCCTCAGTTTTTTCTTTAGAAACTACTTCGTCAGCTTGTTCTACTATCTCTTCTTCAGTTTCTGCCTTACGTTTTAAAATATCTAGCTTAACTTCTTCTTTAATTTGTTCTTTTAGAGATTCATCTATAACTATTTTTTCCTTTTCTTTAGCATGATCTTCTTCAAAGATTTCTTCTCTAACAATTTCTGTCTCTTCTTTTTCTTTAACAGCATCATCAGTTATTTCTTCATCAATTACTTCTTTCTTTGCTTCTTCTTTGTGTTTAGCAATAAGTATAGGAAAAGTAATCTCACGATCTTCTAATAATTCAACAAAATAGGAATATAAACTTGAATGTTTGGATGGCATGTATATGATAAAAATTCCTACATCTTTTCCGAACGATGTTATTTCATCTTTGAATACCTCCATCTCATTTGATGTAATAAGAAGGTATTCAATGAATCTTGATGCCTCTTTAAATACTTCAGAGTTCGCTCTGTCAAATCTTTCTAAATCTTCTTTATTCTTTTTGACAAATTCTGAAAATTCTTCCTCACTTTTATCTTCGTGGTAATTCTGATCAATATTAACTAAACAGTGAATCTCACCTTTCTTTAGGCTAAATGAGAGAGCTTTTTCAGTAAGATAGCTCAATTGTAAACTATTACTTGCCATAATACACGTATTTCTCCAAAGTAATTCTACATTGATTTTCTCACTTTGAATTAAAAGAACTGAAATTTCTTTTATTTCCTCTAAAAGATATTCAAAAATATCTCCCATAACAGTGATTCGAGCTTCAGATTCAAAATCTTCCTCTTCGATTTGTGTTATTCCAATGAAGGATGATGGCACAATTATTAATTCATATTCTCCATCCAATAAAATCGCATCTAGAATACTTTTCAGCATTTCTACGTTCTCTATGACTTGCCCTTTAACTTCGAATTCATCGCTTCGTAGATGTTCATATGCAAATGAAAGAGAATCTTCGTAACTCTCTTTTGATGTTTTTACTTCTGAAGGTAGATTTTCCGTGTAGAAACATACTACATCGATTTTTGTGCCAAAATGATGATTTAATTGCTCTGCTACTAAGACTGATGTTCTAGATTTAGCTGTTCCATCAATTAACACTAAAGCCTTCTTAACAGGATCTGGTTGAGGTCTAACAGAAGGAAGTAGTTCTGTGAATTTCTGCAATGTTCTTTCTATTGCAGACTTCTGTTTATCTCTATCTTGAATACTCATCAGAAACTGTTTGCAAGTTCCCCTAAAAAAGCTTACCATAACATTCAAAGGTGAATGTCCGTTCTTGTCTCTTCTAACTGCAGTAATCCCGAGAAATGAGCGTTTTTTTTATGATTTTTTTAGCTTATTTAAGCAAACGTAATACATATGCTAATTTGTCAACAAATAAAATTTATAGAAGACCAGATAGATGATAGTACAAGATGTTTTCGTTGAAGAAGAAGAAGAAAGAAAATATTTTTCGAGAAGGAATAATTGTCAGTCTTTTTTTATCTCTTTTGGAGCTTTTTTGATTTTTTTAAATTTGTTTTTTCCATCTGTTTTACTTATTGCTTTTGCAGTGGTATTCTTTGCTTTAGCAATTGTCGTGATTTTCATGTTAATATTATTCCTGCAACAGAGGTAAAAGGAAGTGAAATAGTTTTATACCTGTGGAACGAGTTCCTTTTTTCTTTTATAGCAATTCCCCTTGCAGTAATTTGTATACTTGTCCTACCTGTTTCAATCTATTTATTATTCTTCACAAGGAATACTCGGGAAATTATCATTTTCTTCCTGATTTTCACTTCTAGTCTTCAACTTCCCTCCCTTGTTTATACAGGTGTAAAACTGAGGATATCCTCAAAATCAAGTGGAAATAAGGTTCCAATTAAAATTGATAAAGGGTCATAGAGCAAATGCTTAATCGATTTCCAAGTTCAGAAGATTGATTTATCTCCATATAGCAAAATTCTTTTACTAAATGTAAATCTATCTTAATAATTAGGTGATAATAATGCACAAAAAATTATGGATTCCAGGACCGACAGAGGTCAAAGACGATGTTCTTAAACAGCAAGCTAAAGGCTTATTTGGGCATAGAAGCAACGATTTTACTATTCTATATAACAGTGTAATAAACCAGTTAAGAGAGTTTCTCAAAACTGAACAACATATAACTGTTATCACTGCATCTGGTTCTTTGTTTATGGATATCACAGGTAGAAATTTAATTCGACCTGGTAAAAAAGCACTATGTATGGTGAATGGATCATTTTCTGATAGAATGTATAAAACACTCGTAAGTTGTGGTATTGACGCAGATAAGTTTGAAGTTGAATGGGGTAAAGCAATCAAACAAGAACACATCAAGGAGATGTTGGAAAAGTCAGAATATGATGTTGTAGCTGTATGTCAAAATGAAACTTCTACAGGAGTGAAAGCAGACCTCAAATCTATTGGGGATTTATTGAAAAATTATCCTGAAACTCTTTTAGTTGTTGATGCAGTTTCATCTTTAGGAGGAGACCTAATTTTACCAGATGAAATGGGTACTGATTTAATATTTGCATCTACACAGAAATGTTTTGCAATCCCTCCTGGTCTAGCAGTAGGTATTGTTTCACAGAAAGCTCTTGACAGAACAAAGGACGTTCCAAATAGGGGTTTCTATACTGACTTGAAAGGAATTTTTGACTATTTTGAAAAGAGTAAGCAAACACCATCTACTCCAAACATTTCCCTCCTATTTGCGTTTGATTATAAACTTAAACAAATGCTTGAAGAAGGTGCAGAGAATATTTGCAATAGATTAACGGAACTTGCAGCATATACTCATAACTGGGCATTAGAACATGGTTTTGGTTTATTTGCGGAAGAAGGATATGAATCTGTTACAGTTTCAACAATAACAAATAAATTAGAAAAAGATGTTAGCGCTCTAAACAAAGCTTTGGGTGAAAAAGGTTTAGTTATTGCAAATGGTTACGGTAAACTGAAGAATCAAACATTCAGAATTGGACATATGGGAGACCATACCTTATCTGGTCTAAAAGAGCTACTAGCCGCAATTGAAGAAATTTGGGAACTTTAAAGGTGAAAGAAAAATGCCAAAGATAATATTAACTGACAAATTAAACGAAAAAGTAGTAAAGATTTTAGAAAAAGCTGGTTTTGAAGTGAAGATTGCATGGGATATTCCAAAAGAAGATCTACCTAAAATAATAGGTGAATATGATGCAATCATCGTCCGTTCAGATACTAAAGTTAGAGGAGACTTATTTGATAAAGCAATAAATCTCAAAGTAATTGGAAGAGCTGGTGTCGGACTTGATAACATAGATATGGAAACAGCTCTTGCAAGAAATATCAAGGTTGTCAATACTCCAGCAGCTACAACTAATTCTGTTGCTGAGTTAGCTCTTACAATGGTGCTTTCTTCAACACGTGATGTGGTCAAAGGAACTTGTGAAATCAAATCTGATCCCAGTAGATTCAAATCAATGAAGAAGGAACTTTTTTCAAGCGAGATTGATGGAAAAACATTAGGTTTAATCGGAACTGGCAGAATAGGAACAAGCTTAGCTGTTAAGTGTAAAGCACTTGGCATGAAAGCAATCGGATATGATGCATATGTAGCTGAGAACCCAGTTGTAGAAATGAAATTATCTGTTGATGATGTTCTCAAAGAAGCTGATTATATAAGTCTCCATCTTCCTCTAAACAAAGAAACCCAACATATGATTGGAAGAGATGTAATTTCAAAAATGAAGAAAGGTGCAGTATTGATCAATTGTGCTAGAGGCGGTATAGTTGATGAGCATGCTGCTCACGATGCACTTGAATCTGGTCATTTAGGTTATTATTGCACTGATGTTTTCGAGAATGAACCGCCAAGCAGTGATAATCCTCTACTTCATCATGAGAATGTTATTATCAGTCCTCATATTGGTGCTCAAACAAAAGAAGGAAATATGAGAGCTAGTATTCAAGCTGCTGAACGAGTTGTTGAAGCTTTTAAAGAACTATGATTTTTGAGGAAATCTTTAATATCTTCCTCCTTTTCTATTTTTTATGAAAATTGCTTTAGTCGGTTTGGGTGCAATTGGAGCTATCATTGCAGCTGATATGGCAAAAAACGGATATCCTGTTTATATACCTTGTAAGCATCAGGAAACTTTGGATATTGTGAAAAAAAGAGGGATTAAAATAACAGGCTTAGATGGAGAATATATTGTTAAAGATAATCTCTATCCTGTCTTAACAATTGAAGATTTACCTGAAGAACTTGATTTAGTTTTTCTTGTAACTAAGCTAAATGATATAGAAGATGCAGTAGCCCGACTGAAAGGTAAGTTGAGTACAAACTATACCATCATCACGATGACTAATGGGATGATTGAGGAGAAACTATGTCCTGAGCTTGGAAGTGATCATTTACTTGGATGTGTTACAAGTTTTGGTGCAACAAAAACTGGGCATGCTGAAGCTGATAAAACATCTTCAGGGGAGATGGTGATTGGGCGATTAGATGGCCAGAAGAGAAAAGTTGACGACCAGATAGTCGAGATGTTGTCAGCAACCGTACCCACTACTTGGTCAGATGATGTGAGAAATAAAAAATTCTCAAAATTACTAATTAACCTCTCTGTAGCATCTTTTGGAGTTATTAGTGGAATGACTCTTGGGGAAATGCTTCAAAGAAAAATGACAAGAATTGCTTTTCTAACCGTTTTAACAGAAGGTGCTAAAGTGGCAGATCTGAAAGGAATCGAGATCCAGAAATTGAATGGTCTAAACCTAAGTTTCTTAGCACTAAAAAAGAAAGAATTGCATGGTTTCTCTATCAAACATTTTCTTCAACATCTGATAATCAAAATAATTAGGCGAAAATACAAAGATTTGAAATCTTCAAGTCTTCAATCAATAGAAAGAGGAAAGAAAACGGAAATAGATTTTCTTAATGGTTATCTTATTGGTGAAGGAGAGAAATATGGTGTTGAGACACCTTTGAATAAATATGTTCTAGAAAGCATCCTTGAAATTGAGGATGGAAAAGATAAACCTTCCATTGAAGGACTAGAAAGATTAGAACAAAAAACAAGAGAGATATGGGGTTTGAGCTAATTCTGTAATCAAATACATCTATCTACTGCAGATGACCCCTTTTCATCATATTCTGCTTTAGAAACCCAGCAATTTCGCTCATCAAAAATTTTCAACCCTGAAAGTATTGAACCTCCAATCCAACCAGAACTTAATCTGTCTGATTTTGCAGTAATATTGAAAATCAAATCATCCGAAACTTTAGATTTGAAAGATTTTGTAACCCTTTCCTTAAAGCCTTGATACATAGTACCTCCTCCTACTAATAAGATATTAGCATATAGACTCTTAGCTAAAGCTTTATCACACTTTTGAATAGATTCAATAATAGCATCTGATAAATCACCTGGATTATTCAAAATACTTAATGATTTTTCTTCAAAAAGTACTTCTGTTGCCTTATATCTAATTCCATTTAACTTAACATGTTTATCATTAATGACAT
>JAGXNV010000058.1 GCA_019894795.1 Candidatus Heimdallarchaeota archaeon
AAACTATATATTCTACTTATCAGTATCAAGTTTCCATAATATTCTCTTAGGTGTATCCTCCAAAGCAATACCCGCTTTCTTTAGGTCATCTCTGATTTTATCGCTCATTACCCAGTTTTTATCCTTTCTGAATTCTTGACGAAGTTCTATAAGTAAATCAACTAAAGTACTAATTGTCTTTGTTGATTCATCTTTCTCAATGCCCTCGAAAATACCAAAGATAGAACGGAGTTCGTCAAAGAATATATCTATGGCTTGGGTGACTTTCAATTTAATATCATCAGATTTACGGATATAATCATTTGCTTCTTTAGTAAGATTGAAAATAACTGCAAATGCATTAGAGGTGTTGAAATCTTCATCCATAGCTTCAATGAATGCTGCTCGAGATTGTTTAACGATTTCTAGCATTTCTTTATCAGTTTCTGTCAAAGGACCATCTGTATCTTCTTTCTTTGAAAACAATTTCACTAAGAGGAATATCTCAAATAATTTGTTTGCAGTAGCTTGTGCTTGATCTATTATGTCTTCAGTGAAATCTATAGGACTACGATAATGAGTTTGAACAATAAACAATCTAATTGCATCAGCTGTATAATTTTTCAGTAAATCGACTACGTTGCTAAAGTTCCCTAAAGATTTGCTCATTTTTTCTTTGTTCATGTTGATAAAACCATTATGTAGCCAATATTTAGCGAAAGGTTTTCCTGTAAGAGATTCAGATTGTGCTATCTCGTTTTCGTGGTGAGGAAAGATAAGATCTTGACCACCACTGTGGATATCTATAGTGTCTCCAAGATACATCATAGACATAGTGGAACATTCCAAGCTCCAACCGACCCTTCCTTCTCCCCATGGTGATGGCCAATATGGTTCTCCTGGCTTCTTAGCTTTCCATAGTGCAAAATCTGCTACAAACCTTTTATTAGGGTTTTGTGTGTCTTCTGTTCCTTCTTGTAGAATATTCTCCAGTTTCTGGTTTGATAATTTTCCATACCCTTCAAATTTTTTCACATCGAAATATACATCACCTTTACTTTCGTAAGCATAGCCTTTTTCTTCTAATTTTTGTATGAATTCTATCATTTGATTGATGTGTAACATAGCTCTAGGGTTGATCGTTGCTTCTTTAAGATTCAATGCATTCATATCTCTTCGGAACCCTCTTAGATACTCTTCTGCAACTTCTAACACAGACCTTTTTTCATTTGTTGCTACTTCTATCATTCTATCTTCAATGTCTGTGAAGTTCATGATATAGCGAACCTTGTATTTTCGGTATTCAAGGTAACGACGGATTGTATCGAAAGCTACCGCTGATCTTGCGTGACCTAGGTGCATCAATCCATTTACTGTAGGTCCACAGTTGTACCAGCGTACAACCCCCGGTTCAATTGTCTCAAATTCTTCCAATTGTCTCGAGAGTGTATTGTAAATCTTAATCATAAGTCAACATCAAAACTTGCTTAAAAAAGCGTTTCGCTTATTCAGAAGTTAATTTTTTTTGACTTCATGCAAAATTATGCGTCTAAAAAAATATATACTACCAAACTTATTTGCAAACGACAATCATGACTATATTAGTTACTGGCGCAACTAGTGCTGTTGGATATTTTATAGCTAAGGAAGTAGCTTTGGAAAACAAGAATGCGAATATAAGAATACTTATTCGTTCTGACAAACCTCCTGAACATCTCGAAAAGCTGGGTTTCTCTTTTGTCAAAGGAGATCTTACCGATAAACTTTCACTTGAAGATGCTCTCGAAGATGTTGAGGTTGTTTACCATGCTGCAGGAGAAGCAAGAGAAAACGTCTCTGCTGATCTCTATTATACTGTCAATCAACTAGGTACAAAGAACATCCTTGAAGCATTTGTAAAACAAGGGGGAAAGAAATTTCTGCATGTTAGCACTGTGGGTGTTTTTGGTTATCAAGCCTATAAAGAACTTATCAAGGAAGATTATCCTAAGAAAGGTACTCATCCTTATCATATTAGCAAATGGCTTGCTGAACAAGAAGTTTTCAGACAAGCAAATGAACACAATTTCTTTGCTAGTGCTGTTCGTCCTCCTTATATTGTTGGTCCAAGGGATAGGCAAATGGCTCCCAAGCTTTTCGATTTCTTAATCAACGAGAAAAAAATCCCTCTGATTAATGGTGGGAAGGCACTTCTCTCTTTTGTTCATCACCGAGATGTGGCTCAAGCTCTAATTGCTTGCAGTAAAGAAGAAAAGGCAAATGGAGAGGCTTTCAATGTAGCTGGTTCAGCTGCACCTGTAAAGGAAATCTTTGAAACTGTTGGTCAAATATGCAATAAAGAACCAAATTTCCTTAAGATTGGATTCAGGGCAGCTTATACCTTGGGTATAATTAGTGAGATCATTGCTAAGATAACAAAATCCAAACCCAAAATTACAAGGCGGAGAGTCCATCAGTTTTCAATCACCAGAACATATGACACATCTAAATTGGAAACTGTTGTAGGGTTCAAACCAAAGTTTGGACTCAAGGAAATGTTTGAGGATGCTTACAGTTGGATGAAAGAGGAAAACTTGGTATAATTCGCAAAGGAACAACTAGTAAACCCTTTCGAATCATTCGGAATGTCATTGCAGTAGTGGTTACCCTAGGTCTTTTAGCTTATCTCATATATTATGTAAAACCTAAAACGTTCGCTGAAACAATTATACAAATCGATCCATGGATATTACTTCTAGCATTATTTATCTCAGTTCTGATGATTTTCATCAAGGTTATTCGTTGGAAGTATATTCTCGGAAAGCTAGATATTAACATCAGTTTTTGGAAGACTCTTCAGTTTACCTTCATAGGTTCTTTTGGTGCTGCTGTAACTCCAGCGAAGATCGGTGATGTTCTTAGAGCTTTTTATCTCTCAAAATGGACTGAGACGAAAGAATCATCTAGTGTCTTCAGTGTGATCCTTGATCGTGTAATGGACCTGATAAGTATAAGCGTTTTCAGCATTATTGCTTTGCCTTTCTATTTTGTTGGTCTAGAGAGTATTATCAAATGGGGAATTGCAGGAGGGTTGACAATTGTTGCTATTGTTGTCTTTTTTACATTTAATAAACAAATAATCAAAAAAATTGTTTTTCTGCTTATGAGATTAAGAAGAAAGAAAAACACTGAAGGAGAAGATAATGAACCAAGAGCAATAAAGTATATCGATGACTACTATTCCCATCTTACTTGCTTTAATTTGCGAAACTATTCTGCCTTGTTTCTTCTTTCTTTTCTTTTCTGGATTTTGTTAGGAACTCAAGTTAGTTTGCTTATTTTTTCTTTGAGTTCTACAGTAATGAGTTTCCAAAACACTCTAACAATAATTGGGATTATGGCTATAGCTGCTGTCGTTTCTTTACTCCCAATTAGCTTGAGTGGTATTGGAATCAGGGACTTAACCATTACTTTCTTAGTATACTTTAGTTTGTTGATACAATCAGAATATGCTTTCAGCGCTTCAATTATCCAAACTGTGTTCAATATGTTGTTACCCGCATTGATCGGGGGAATATTCGTGCTTGTTCTAAGAAGGAAAAAGAAGCGAAACAATGAGCTATAGATACTTTTGTTTAACCTTTCATCACTTATTTTCATGCACTTTTTTTATACTGTAAAGTGAAGAAGCGGTTGTTTTTTGTCTCACAATGAGTTCAGCGAGAAAACCTGTAAAAACAAACTGAAATCCTGCAATGCCAAGGAGAATTGTTAGAAGAAGCAATGGTCTTGTGCCAATATCCTCGCCATAAGCGTATTTTACGACTAATAAATATATTCCTGAAGCAAGGGCGAGTAGCATTGATAAGATTCCTATACTTGAGAACAAATGCATGGGACGATGCCCATAGCTGAAAAGAAAACGAAAAGTAATAAGGTCAGAGAACCCAGTGAATATTCTCTTAATACCATATTTTGATTTTCCGCTTTTCCTTTCACGATGGTTAACTTTTACTTCAGTAAACTTGAAACCTTTATTGAAAAGGATAGCTGGAATATATCTGTGATCTCCTCCAAGAAGAACTATTTCTGATATAACTTCTTTTCGATAAACACGAAGCATACAATCGCTATCATTTAGATTAACTTTATTGAATATGCGATTAAGTTTATTGTAAATCCATGAAGGTAGTTTTTTGAAAAGGAATGAATCTTTTCTGTTATGTCTCCACCCACACACCACATCTATACCCTCTGTTAGTTTCTCAAGAAGCCGTGGAATGTTTTTTGGATCATCCTGTCCGTCTCCATCGAGTGTTATGATAATGTCTCCCCTCGTTGAACTGAATCCTGCAACAAGTGCCGCACTTTTCTCGAATCGTTTCCGTAACTGTATGATTTTTAGATTCCTCTCTCCTTCTTCTAACAATGAAAGGAGATTTCTAAGTGTGTTATCAGTTGATCCATCGTCAATGAAGATTATTTCATACTTTTGTGAAAGAGAAGATAGAACTTCTTCTAATTCAGTATATAGCGGAATGACATTTCCTTCTTCATTGTAAACAGGAATAACCACAGAGATCATATGAACAGAGTGTTGTAATATCTAAAAATCAAAAACCTTTTCCTTCCTCTTCAGACTAAAGTTTCAAAAAATAGTCGTGGTGGACCGATCGGGATTTGAACCCGAGGCCTCATCGGAACTTGAAACCATCATGGTTTTTGCAAGCGATGCGTTCTGCCAGCTGAACTATCGACCCACTGTAAACAATTAGAATGAGTTCTAATCTTGAGTTTTTTAAAGTTTCGATTCAAAAAGAAATCTCTCTCAATCCTTTACTTTCTTCCCAAATATATATCTTTTATTTGGGTACTCGGAACAACACTGATTTTTTATATATTGCGCTGGTATTACATTCACCGACAAAAAAACCATTCGCAAACTCCCGACAAAAAAGCCATTTCTTGTGAAATTTTTCCTTAGGGCGTGAAAAAGCCCCTCCCCATGGTTTCCAATGGAAATTGACGTTATCTTGACTTAGGGCTCCTCCCTCCCACGAATCAAGACATCATCAGTTTTACGCTTCATTAATCAAATTTCTAATGGAACAATCACACGATTATCGAATATATTAGATGTATTTATAAGTAAATATTTTCTCTGTATAAATAGGAAAAACTCGTAAGGTAAGTGACGAAAATGGTAACAATAAGCGAAGCACAAAGAAAACTGCTCGAACTCATTAACAGCAGAAACAGTGTAAAACAACTAGATGTAATGAATGTTCCAAAAAGTCCAAGTAGGATAATGGGAGAAAAAATGCTTAATGCTTTTGCCAGTCAAATCTTAGATGATTGTGAAGGATTAGAATGTGATCCAACAATCGAAGATGAGCTAGTCGAGAGTCTTTTGAGCACTTTAGCCCTCGCGGGCATTGTCGGTATAGATCTAGAAAGAAAACTTCTAGAAATCTTGGGATTAATGGAAATAGTTACTGCCGATAGCTCCTAAATCACTTACCTGTTTTTCCTAACTTCTTTAAGAGGTTAGTTGAAAGGGAAAGGGGATAAATATGTACAAAAGGGCATTTAAGTTTTCGATAAGCAATATACTGCTGAATGGCTTGTGGTGTCTAAGGATTTAATATGAAAATCATTGTCACTTATTATTTTCTTCAAATCATCAGGATTAATGAACTCTCTTGTATTTCTATAAATTTTCCTTTCTTTTAAGTTGTATTCGCGTGTTAGTTTGGTGTATGAGGAATAACTGATTGTTTTCATTCCATAGTCCTTCTTAACTGCTGGAAATTGATAATGTTCGCCAGCAATAATATCTTCATCTAGTTCTAGTAATAACTCTCCGCTGTGATTCTCCTGTAAATTTTCTGAATTGAATTTGTTATTAGTTGCTTTAGGTTTGTAGGTTGAAAAAATCCATAATCCATTAGGATTCAATTTTTTCCTAACAGCTGCGAATAGATCTTCCAGCACTGAAATTGGAAAACTGGGGAAAGTATTCATTGGTAAAACTATTACATCAAATTGTTGTCGATATATATTATTGGTTTTAAAGAAATCATCAAAAAGGACATTGCAATTCTCTAACAGTGAGTGTTTTTTTGAGTAAGCTTGGAAATATTTCTCACAGTGTTTACAAATCTCAATTCCAAACAATTTTGCTTTTTCAGTTTGTTTTTCGTTTTCTACTGCAATCTTGTTTAGAACGCGTCCATATGCTGTACCAATCTCTAGTATTGTTTTGGGATTGTTATCAAATATGGATAGAATCTCAGGATCATCTCTGTTAGCATGATTTTTTCTTCTTCTCCAAAAAACATCTGCCCAAATATCTGAAGAATGTAAATCGTTTTTTATGTCTGAAATTGATTCATTTTTCAGTAAAAATCCAAAGTCATGCAGTCTCTGGATTTCAGATTCGATTTCATTTTTAGGATACATATAGACTCAATGGCTGTAATAATATATTAAAGCATTCCACATGAAACTCTGTTTTTTATGAGTTTGCAATGATACACTTTTTCCTAGCTAAAGGATAGAAATATAAACAAAATTTGGTTTCTTTGTTTCGATACTATGATTGGTTTAAAACGTGGCTTTGTCAAGTTAAGTAAGTATAATCCCAAGTGGAAAACTCTTTTTGAAGACGAATCTACTAAACTTCTTTCAGTAGCTAGTGGTTATTTTGAAGATGTTCAACATATAGGAAGCACTGCTGTCCCGGATATCGTTTCAAAACCAATCATCGATATTCTCGCAGCTATAAACTCTTTATCAAACATAGTAAAAATAATTGATCCCTTGAAAACTCTCGGGTACATTTATCGTGGTGAACAAGGAATTCCTGGTAGACATCTTTTTGTTAAAGGGGGAGAGGATTATAGAACTCATCATCTTCATATAGTTGAAAAGGAGCATTCAGAATGGACTAAACATACTTTGTTTAGAGATTATCTCAGAAAACATCCCAAGGAAGCACAAAAGTATTCTAAGTTGAAGCAAGACTTGTTAAAGAAATATGAATGTGATAGGGAAAAATATACTAGTAGTAAATCTGATTTCATTGAAAGAATACTCGAAAAAGCTAAACAGGATTCTTCAATATAATTTTCCACCTAACGGAACATCGGTATCGGGTTTGATCAGAATACATTCGCCTGATTCATCTGGGACGCCTACTACTAAAACTTCGGACATAACTGGACCTATCTGCCTTGGTGGGAAATTAATAACACATAGAACATATCTGTCTAGAAGCTCCTCTTTTGTGTAATTAGAAACAAGTTGCGCGATAGATTTTTTTACGCCAATCTTCTCACTAAAATCTATTTGTAGTTTGTAGGATGGTTTTCTAGCCTCAGGAAAATCCTCGACTTGAGTGACTTTCCCAACTCGTATGTCAACTTTCTCAAAATCATGAAAACTTATCATTATGCCCTCAGAAACGAGAAGTAATATAAAAATCAATTTGTCAGTTCGATTAATAAGTGTTTCAAGTTTTATTCATTTATTAGGTATCAGAATACTTGTAATAGGGATATAAAATGAAATTCAACCGAAAAACATCTTGGTTAATCTTTATCGTAATAACATTTTTCATATTCAATCCATTATCTGTAGCTACCTCAAATGAGTTTGTTTTAGAAATAAGAGAGATTGGTCAATTTGATTTTTCAGGATATACCTACGCTGTAAAGGTTGTAGACGATATAGCCTATGTTACATGTGGTGACTTCTATCTGTTGAATATTAGTGATCCAAGTAGTATCACGGAAATTTCCAGTTTTCCCTTGTATCGAGGTCATAATTTTAGGATTAAAGATGATATTGCATATATTACTGATGAAATTTTCGGATTAAAACTTCTAAATATAAGCGATCCCTCAAATCCTAATCTAATCTCTCAAATCAATGATGGTGGAACAGTTGGAGACCTATTTATTGTTGATAATCTTGTTTATGTTGCGGATGTAGATGATGGTTTAGAAATAATAGATGTAAGCAATGCAACTAATCCTACTAAAATTGCTCAATATGATGAGGAAGGAGGGATTAGTACTGTTCTTATTCAAGAGGAGATACTTTATACAATTATTTTCAGAGTTGATGGAAGATCCTGGTTGAATATAATGGACATAAGTGATATTGAAAATATGGTAGTCTTAGGTAGCTATGATGTAAATATACTAGCTCATGACATAGCTGTGGAGGATGGAGTAGCTTATGTTGCAAACAAAGAAGATGGGATAATGCTCCTGAATGTTACAGATCCTACTAATATAGAATTGTTAAGTTCAGAGGACATAGAGGGAACAATTGAGAATCTATATACTGAAGATAATTTAGTTTACTTGGCAAACAAAATAGCTGGGGTCCAAGTTTATGATGTAATTGATCCATTAGATATACAGAAAGTTGGAGAGTTCGTTGATGTAGGTAACCCTCAAGATGTAGAAGTTATCGATAATCTAATTTACGTTACTGATTCATCTGAAGGGCTAGAAATACTAGAAATAAATGGATTAGATAAATTAAGAGAAACATCAGGATATAGTTTCCTTGTTTTTATTTCAGCTGTCGTAGCGTTATTTATTATCAAACGAATAAGAAAAAAGCTAATTTAACAAATTAAAACCTTAGAAAAAAAGTCTATGGAGCCTCGGGGGGGAATTGAACCCCCGGCTAATTGATTACAAGTCAATCACTCTACCGCTGAGTTACCGAGGCTACTGTGCAAAGAGTTTTGAGCCTAAGCATATAAAAAATATTTTGATTGTAACTAGAATGAATTATTTTTTTCAGAATATTCTCTAGAATTATTTCATTTATGATATTTATGATGATTAGAAATATATATGATTGGATAAATAGTATATTCGAATCCTATAGTTGAAGGGACAAAAATGAATCAAAAATTAAAACGAAATGTACTTGCCTTTTATCTCACTATTCTAGTTGTTATACTAACACCACAATTTAGCTCTGGAGCAGATAATCTTATAGTAAGAGTAGTAGATGTAGAGTACCCTCCATATATTCTGGTTTCAGAAGAGGATAATTATACGTTTTGGGAGTTCAAAGCTCATATAGAGATTGAAAATCCAACCTCGTCAATTATTGAAGGATCCCTTGTTTGTTCTCCTGTTCCCTACCCTCACATGGAAATAAACTTAGATAATAAAAGCATTGACGTAACATTAACAGTGCTGTACGAATGGCCAGTACATAATTTCTCCATTCAACCCGGTATTAAGACAGAAATTAAGAATTTTGTAATTATTGCTTTCGATTATGAAAGCGAAATATTACCCACAGGTGAATATATTATCTGGTTTGATTACACTAACTGTAGCTATATACCGGTACCTGTAGAAACAGAAAAAATGTTTATTTATGCTTCAGAGACAAATGTTACCTTTTATTTTGAATGTAATGATGAAACCAAAGTTTATGCAATTGAACATGCAAACTATGCTCCCTTAGCTATTTTCAGCGTAGGTTTCATAGTACTTGTCGTGATTAGAAAAATCAAGTTACATAGAGAATAAGGTTCACAAATGAAGGAAAAATAAAACACTTATCAATGGTTCAAAATTAGTTTTCTCCGATTATTTAATTCTGAAGCTAAATTTAATAATGAATAACACTTAGTGTTCTAGATGAATAGACTATGATTGGATAAATAGTATATTCGAATCCTTTAGTTGAAGGGACAGAAATGAATCAAATATTAAGACGAAATGTACTTGCCTTTTATCTCACTATTCTAGTTGTTATACTAGCACCACGATTTAGCTCTGGAGCAGAAAATCTTATAGTAAGAGTTGTAGATGTAGAGTACCCTCCAGCAATTCGGGTTTCAGAAGGGAACAATTATACTTTGTGGGAATTCAAAGCTCATATAGAGATTGAAAATCCAACCTCATCAATTATTGAAGGGTCCTTTATTTGTACTCCTTTTCCCTTCCCTCAAATGGAAATAAACTTAGATGATAAGAATCTTGACGTAAGATTAGAAGTGCTGTTTGAATGGCCAGTAGGTAATTTCTCTATTCAACCAGGTATTAAAAAAGAAATTAAGTATTTTGCAATTTTAGCTCTCGATTATGAAAGCGAAGTATTACCTTCAGGGGAATATACGATCTGGTTTAATTATACTTGGTGTAGTAATGTTCCTGTGCCTGTAGAAACGGAAAAATTGATTATCTATGCTTCAGAGACAAATATTACCTTTTATTTTGAATGTAGTGATGAAACTAAAATTTATACTATTGAACATGCGAATTATGCACCCTTAGCTATGATTAGCATAGGATTCATAATTCTTGTTGTGATTAGAAAAATCACTATTCTTAGAAAAAAAGGTTTACTAACATAAGAACTGTAAAAATCTATTTTACACTAGTTCTAATCACTTAGTAATATCTTGTCTTCTGTTGTAATCCTTCCAACGCTTAGGTATGGTTTTACTGAAACAATCTGGATATTATCTACTGACATCTCACCTATATTCACTTCTCTATGCTTCTGTTCAACCCGATCTATCACGTCTTTTGCTTCTTCTGAGGTAATTCTAACAATAGAAATGTGGGGAATATATGCAGGAAAACGTTTTTCTAGAAACGGAAATTCTTCTAACATCCTGTAGTAAATACTCTGCAGAACTTTGTTTCTATCAAAAACCTGCGCATAAATTATTCTTTCAAAACAGTTTAATCCCTTAATCTCCAAATTAAAGGGTGAGAAGTCAAGAAGAATATCTTCCATTTTCTGTTTAACTTTGTTGTAATCAACTTGATCTTTCCAACCAAATTCACTTAGAGTAACATGAAAATAAATTGGGTGAAAAAATTCGTGTCTTGAATCAATTCTCTCAATATCTACCTGTATTTCTTGAATTTTCTCCCACAGACTAGAATCAACTTTAACAACACTAGCAAGGAATGGGGGATTGGTTCTATAATTCATCTTCTTACCAAGCCAAATATAGTTTTCATCAAGAGGAGAGATTAAACCCTCTCGAATAACTCTGCTATATTTGTTCCAATTCCTCTTATATACATCAAATTGGTCCATATAGAATTACCTTGAGCGATTGAGATTAAAATAGCATAACTCTTCTTAAGAATGTTGCTGGAGAAAAGATATCTGATTTTAATGAAGAGAGTCTATAAATATACGCCTCTTATGGGTTAATAATCCCAAGAAGATTTTCCACTTTGCTAGCTTTTTTGATGGTGATGAAGTTTATTCATATTTTTATCCGATATATTTATTAGAATTCAAAACTACATTTTCTAGAATAAAAGGCGAAATAAGTGAAATCAAGAAAATCAATAATCATAGTAATCGTTTTACTAATTAGTGTATACTCCTTAAATTCATATTCGAGTTTTGCTAAAGATGGTTATAGAGAACTAGTTCAAGAGACGAATTATGCAGATCAAGAGCCGATCATTATACTTAATGATAACAATTTCACAGATTATGGTTTTCCTGGTTCGGGAACTGAATCAGCCCCATATATTATTGATGGGTATAATATTATTACAGATGAAGAGTATGGAATCAAGATATGGGACACCACTAAATACTTTATTGTTCAGAATTGCTATGTAGATTCTGGATATTATTGTATAGCTATATCTAAAGTTGCAACTGGAACGGCATTAATTCAAGATAACATCTGTGTAAATAGTAACGATGGAATTTTTATTGGAAGTAGCAATAATACAAGAGTATCCAATAATTATTGTGCTAATAACTATCGTTACAGCATATGGGTTTTCCAATCAAGTTATGTTGATGTTGATGGTAATACTTGTATAAATAATTCAGCTCTAAATTTTGCCTATAATTGCATAGGTTGTACAGCTAGAAACAACGAGTTATTTAATGAGGGTCTTCGCATATTTGAAAACGACATAGATAATTTCTACACATATAACATAATCAATAATTTTGTGAATAATAAAGTTCTGGGTTATTATGTTAATCTAGAAGACGTTGTTTTTGACACACCTCTTTATGGACAGTTGTATCTAGTTAATTGCAAGAGAATAGAAATATTCAATCAAAATTTAGATGATACAGATGGAGGTGTTGTGCTTCAAAATTGTGAAGATATAGATATTCATCATATTTCTTGTATGAATAGTGGAATAGATATTTATGAATGTAGAGGGGTAACTATTTCTAATTCCATCTGTAGTGATAATTATTGGGGAATAAGTTGTGTGGAAAGCAGTGATATCGAGATCACTAAAAATATATGTAACAATAATAAAGCTGCAGGGATCTTTTTAAGATATTCAAATAGAATTTTAGTCGAAGAAAATATTTGCTCACAAAATGGAGATGGTATAGACGTTTCTTGGTCTGATTATGTAAACATTACGAGAAATGAATGCAAGGACAATAGATGGGAAGGAATCGATGTTGGTCCTTCAGATTTTGCATTTATTTATCAAAACTACTGTTCAAATAATACTAATGGTATTTACAATATAGGAGAAAATACTGTAATTAAAAACAACATTTGTTTAAGGAATAGAGCTCAAGATGATTATTGGTATTATTATATGAATCTTCAAGGATTTGGAATTGTATCTTGTGGTGTGCACAGTAGTTGGCAAATAATAAACAATACCTGTAATGAAAATAAATATGGAATAGGCGTTTCTTGGGCAAGTAATGGGTTGATTTCATACAATTACTGTTCCAGAAATGAAGCTGGATTATTATTAGCAGCATCAACAAATAGCGTTTTAAACAATTCATTTTGTGAAAATAGTAAAAATGGGATAGAGGTTATTGGTTTTCCAGGAGACATGTGGTGGGGGCAAATGAATGCTACAGGAAATGACATTATATTCAACAATATATGCAATAATACTCAATATGGAATAACATTAGATGCTTTTACTAATCAGAATCTTATTCAGTATAACAATTTCATATACAATAGTCTCTTACTAAATTCACAAGCAGAAGATAATGGTACTGAAAATATCTGGAAGTCTAACTATTGGTCAGATATAGAAGGTAGTTCTTATAGCATTGATGGTTTAGCTAATTCAGAGGATTCTTCACCCTTAGACGAACCGTTAGTGATTAATGACGAAGAGATAAATATACCTCCAATAGAAAGAAGTACCTTTCATTTCAATATGTTTTTGTTGGTTTTCTTATGCTGTATAGT